>JAHFQF010000034.1 GCA_023266435.1 Legionellales bacterium
CAAAAACTCATGTATTCGATTACATTGAAGTATATTACAATCGTAAGCGTCTTCATTCAACTCTCGGCTATCTCAGCCCAGAGGCTTTTGAGGCAAAATCTGTAGCTTAGTAACCTGTCCACTTTTTCGGGGCAGGATCATCTCAATAAGGCTGCCACAGAAGATGGTGAGACTTTTTTAGCTTCATTGGATCGACTGTATGCTCATTATAGCAAGCAGGAGCCTGGAAGACGCCCAGCGCTTATGCGTCTCATTGGAGATTTAAAGCGCTTAAATAATGTTTGTTTTGATAACGGGATGAAGTATGAGATTCCTGTGGCTACTGGGTCTGGTCGGACTGCCATGGCAAATTATGGTGTTCAATCAACATTGGAGCGGCTGTTTGGTAGCTTAGATCATGATAGCCAGCATGCTCTTTTAGCAGAAGATAAAGAGTGGTTTAAAAAACAGACACGTGCCTATGTACAGATCGCAATAGCTGATATGGATCTGCGAGGTAAGCAGCCCCTCGCGGTTGACACACACTTTCAGGTTATGCCAATTAGAAAATGGAGAGAGATGCTTGATCTCCCCATCAGCGAGCAGCAGGCGACAGATCCATTGCCTGAACCAGAACTTCCTATGCAAGCATTGCCAATGCATTATACAAATCTCGCACAAAATGACGGTGCCTTTATGGGTCTAGTGTACAGAGATCGCGATGGTGGTCTTGTATATAGCTACCAGAATGAGCATCCCATACCACCCTCAAGACCTGCAGAGCGAGCAGTATACGATCAAGGGCATTTATTGGCTTTTAGATCGCGAGCAGATTTGGGTCGCGATCTGATTTCATTAAGCCCGAGCACACCCGGTTCTAGCATCATGCCTATCGCTTATTATTTTCAGACATGCTCCTTAGCGGAACAACAGACATTAGCAGAGGCACTGAAGTTATTTTTAGGCGATCTTGTCGAGTGGGAAAAAGCAGGAGATCGTAGACATTATTTCCCTATAGAGCCCAAACTTTTAATTGTTGAAAAGAATCCTCAAGGTAATATTACTATCAAGCGTGGTAGTTTTTTGAGGACTAAAAAATTTTATGATCGAGCTTCGGGCTTTACAATGACGGATGATTTTTGGTTGAATGCATTAATAACAGCTCCTGAAACGAGTCGTGGAGCAACTGGCAACATGACGAGTGCTTTTACTTTCGTAGCCTCTTTACTGTTATGCTGTTTTTCGGAAGCGGAGATTTCAGCTGCTGTCAAAAAACACCTAGATGGGAAAGAGAATACTGTGTTTCATTTAGTTCGGTTTCCATTTATTCCCAGCACTACGATGTTTGAGATGGTGTTTGCTAAGCATGCGGCAGGGCAGTTAGACGAAGCCTTAGTTAAGATGATGGAAGCAGTACTGACGACGAGTCCTCAAGCCCGCGAGTATAATATCGCACAGTTTTTGAGACCGCCTGCAAAACAGGCGAGACCAGGTTTGAACATGTAATTGAATAGATCTTTTGCACTTCACGCGTGACAGCCAGTTTTGTAAGAGATCTATTGTTTATCAGCGACATCATTACGTAGATAGCTAGGCTCAATGTGCAGCGCATCCGTACAGGTAACATGACGGCAGTTGCTCAATACTAAGGTAATCAAGTCTTGTGCCTGCGGAAAGTGTTGTGCTGTGATAGGCAACGATGCTGGCGTGATTATGTCAGGAAAACGTCCCTGATAGACCTCCCAACCAATTCCCACACCCTGCCAACCGTTGAGTGAGGCCGGTAGGGTGATTTTTTCAGGTGGACAAACACACTCTGAAATCGCACACTGCCAGCCTGCATCAGCAGACCATTGCCAACCAGCGTAGTATACTTCATTCATCCGTGCATCCATCATAGTTAAGACTTGTGTTTGTTCTAATGCTCTACGTGCGCCCTCTGCCATGACGAGTAAAGAGGAAATAGCATAGAGTGGAATTTGATGAGGTAATGCCAATCCTTGGGCAATAGACATACCAGTGCGTACCCCAGTAAAAGTACCAGGCCCCTGAGTAACAGCAATGCCATGTACATCAGCTATAGCAATGCCTGCGTTGCTTAAGAGGGCATCTACCATAGGCAAGAGGCGTTTCGCATGCTCACGAGGCGCCACTTCTGCAAGCGTGTGTAAGGTACCATGATGCCACAATGCTGCTGAGCAGACATCAGTTGTAGTTTCTAATGCTAATAAACATTTGTCTGTCATGCTGAAAAAAGTCCTGTCAGGGTTAAATAATAAATTTCCTCTAACCGATAGATATCTTCCACAGCGGTGTTTTCATTGATCTGATGGATAGAGCGATTGATTAATCCAAACTCAGCCACGTGCGTGCCCAAAGGCGCAATGAAGCGACCATCTGATGTGCCACCTACCGTCGAGAGGGTGGGGGTCTGCTGGGTGACGCGATTGACTGCTTGTGAGAGTGCGTGGATTAAGGGAGAGTCTGTAGAAGTATAAAAAGGTAAGCTGGGCTCTTGCCAAGTAATGTGATGAGGGATGCCAGCAAATGCATTGGCGATGGTTTGCTTTAATGTATCCACCGTGTGATTGGGATTAAAGCGAAAATTAAACCAAGCCTCTAATTGCCCTGGAATGACATTGGTTGCACCTGCTGAACTATGAATGTGCGCGATTTGAAAACTGGTTGGTGGAAAATGTGCATTGCCTGCATCCCAAGACATCTGTGCCAGGGTGTTGAATGCGCCTAGCGCAAGATGAATCGGATTACGTGCTAATTGAGGATATGCAATGTGACCTTGTTTGCCTTGCACTGTGAGTGCCCCAGTCAGAGAGCCTCGTCTACCGATTTTGATGGTGTCACCAAACTGCTTGCTGGAGGAGGGCTCACCGACTAAACAATAATCCAGTTTAATATCATGCGCTTGTAAATACTCTACTACTGCTTTAGTACCATCTGTGGCAGGTCCTTCTTCGTCACTGGTAAAAATGAGCGCTAGGCTGCCTTTAAACTGTGGATGAGCGGTCACAAATTGACAGGCTGCACATACCATTGCGGCCACACCACTTTTCATGTCACTGGCACCCCGTCCATAGAGGACATTATCAATGACTGTTGGCTCAAAAGGCGGAGTGTTCCAGGCAGACAAATCGCCGGGTGGCACAACATCAGTATGTCCTAACAAACACACCACGGGGGCGGCTTGACCATATCGTGCCCAAAGGTTTGTGACACCATTGCTTTCGAAGAGATGACAGGCAAACCCATGCGCCGTTAAAATCTCTGTAATGAGCTCAAGACAACCAGCATCATTCGGTGTGACTGAGGGTTTGGTAATCAACTGTTTGGTGAGATCAAGGCAATCGATGATAGGCATAATCAGTTATCTCTTAATAATTCATTGAGCGCGGTTTTTTGACGCGTTTTTTCATCCACTGTTTTGACAATCACGGCGCAGTTCAGATGACATTGACCGGACTTGTCGGGTAAGCTGCCTGGTACGACCACAGAGCCACTCGGCACACGCCCCTGATAAATCAGGCCTGTTTGGCGATCATAGATTTTTGTACTTTGACCAATGAAAACACCCATACCGATGACGCTATTACGCTCAACGATGACCCCTTCGACAATTTCAGAGCGTGCACCAATAAAACAATTGTCTTCAATGATGGTAGGGGAGGCTTGTAAAGGCTCTAAAACCCCACCAATGCCCGCACCACCAGAGAGGTGTACATTCTTACCGATTTGAGCACAAGAGCCTACAGTAGCCCAGGTATCAATCATACAGCCCTCATCAACAAAGGCGCCTATATTCACGTAGCTGGGCATCAGGATTGTTTTAGGGCCAATGTATGCCCCTGTACGGACACAAGCAGGCGGCACTACCCGACATTGCAGGTTAGCAAAAGCGTCCGCATCAAACTGCTGAAAGCGTGGAGGAATCTTATCATAGGCTTGGCTAAAGCCACTGGGGATGAGCTGATTGCTCTGTAACTTAAAATACAGCAGGATGGCTTCTTTAATCCAAGTATGTACAGTCCATTGACCAGGGCTGCTTGAGGTTGCTACTCGCAAGGTGCCTGCTTCTAAGGCCTGAATCACCTCCAGGACCTGTTGGGTTGTGTCGTGCCAAAAAGTAGTATCAGGTTGTAGTTGAGCGCGCTTTTCAAAGGCAGCGCAAATTTTATTTTTTAAATCCAAGGTAAATTCTCCTCAGGGCCATCGAAATCATGATCATTCTGTTACACACTCAGTTTAAGCCTTTTTGCAGCAGGCTCTCCTAATTGAGTGCTTGATGAGTGATCTACTGTTATGGATGATGTTTGATTGATGATAGTTCGAGTTGGGGATAAGGTTGGTAGATATAGTGTTTCCTGTGGTACCTGAAAATAACCGTCCAGCTCTGCCAAAGAAGCAAGTTCACCCGTTGGTTGTGTAGTGTGCGGTTGGCTAAGTGGCGCTGTATGCGCAGGCGCTGCTTGAGCTTGGTCATCATTAGGTAGCGTCAGATCTCTCGCTAAAAGAGCCATGATGTCGGGATTGCACATCATGCAAGCAATGTCTAAGGCTGTTTGACCCTGTGCCGTACTTAAAGCAAAATTCACTTTACTGCCTTGTGTGGTCAAGATAGCCCGAATGGTGTCCACATCGTTGAGCTTGGTTGCGGCAATTAAGGCGGTGAGCCCGCACTTTGCTTGCAGATTGATGTTTAATTCAGGGTTGGCTAGATGGGTGTTAATGGTCTCGCGATCTTGTTCTTGAATTGCAACCATGAGCATTGTGTACCCGTCTGTACTTTGAGCGTTAATACCGGGTGCGGCAGGCTGACCTTGATACCGATCAAGTAATGGTGTCCAATCAAACAGGGAGTACACCTCAAAATTCAAAATAGCCAATTTATTTAAATTAGCACTGAGGGGCAATGGCGATTTAGAAAAAATAGCCTGAACTAGTCTGGGAATGTTTTGACTGTTACCTTCCCATAATAATTGACTAAAAAAATATTTTCTGACTTCAAATAAAATAGTTGATCGAGACATGCATCCTGCTAGCGCTTTTTTTAAAAGTGCCCAATTCAGTAAATTGTGCTGAGTGCTCTGTAAAAATACACCAAGGGCTTGTTGCACTTTTAAAATTAGCGCTGTTTTAACGAGGGTGTTAGCTGTTTCACACTGCAGTTTTTCAGGAGAACTTAAAGTGTTATCTAGCTCTTCGCGCAGAAATAATTTGTAGTGCATACGACCGCGCTCTGTTGTGGCTGATACAAACTCAGCATGTCCTTGAAGCATAATATATTGAACAGCTTGAGCAAGTGATTGTCGATTGAGTCGCGCAAATGCGCTGAAATTATGAGTAAACCCCATATGTACTAATAAGATGCTAGCCAGCTTTTGATTGCCAGTCTCTACAGCGTAGTCTAATGCAGTCTTACCGTGAGCGTTTTTTCGATAAGGATTAGCCGCATGATTAATCAGCTCTAGAACCGCTGGGATGTTCGACAAACGAGCCGCTAAAGTTAAGGGCGTATCCCCGTCTTGGCTGAGCACGTTTAAATTTGTTTTAGAATTTAAAACAAAGGGTAGGCTCTCTGGAAAAATACGGATAGTATTAAAAATAGATGGCTCATCACGGGAGTGTGAGCGGGTAGAATTGACAGTATCTTGAAGCATAGCAAGTTCTAATGGGGAGGCATGTTGAGCTAAACCGGCAGACATTTTTTCACCTATAAAATAAAGTCATAAGAGTTACTTTATGACGCTAAAAATAAAGGCTAGTATCGCCCATCTTGAGGGGAATGGACAGTATCTTGGGTATACTCTTCTTAATTTGCTTTTATACGGTGTTGTTTTCGCCAGATCGCAATCCTCAAGCACTACGGTACGTTCTCTCGGTTGCTCACGGCTCAAAGCCCAGTCTAAAAGCAAATGACTTTGAGTATAGGCTCTGCGCGGGCGCCCTTGAGGGGCGCATGAAAAATAGACTAGCCATTCATCAAATTCATAGAGGACGCGCCCATGGAGTTATAAATCTGTAAGATTTCATTAATGATATCTTTAACCACGCTCTGCGATTCATTTTCTTCAAACTGCCCTTTTTCTGTACGCATGGTTGCCAAACGTTGTTCAATGATATGTGCACAACTGCCGTTAGGATATAGCATCGACAGGATGCGCCGTGTTTCTTGTGCGCCAATTTTGCTATAAAGCTCATTGCGGATGATGGCATCTTCCGCAGTGGTATTAAAGGCCCATAACTCAATCGGACCTAATGTACTGGTGCAAACTTGCGTATTGATACCGAATTTTGTAGAAAATTGAACTAAGAAAGTCGCGCCTTCTTGGCGTGGACCATGTACTTGATTGGCAAGCGCAAGTCTGGCGGTGTCTGTAAGACCAAACGTCTCTACGGATTTGTCGATTGCTTGTTTGGGGCCTGCATCCATGATGAAAATAGACGTTGCAAACTCCACCATCACCGGATCAAAGTCATCTAAAGATTGAGACAATAGCGCTACCTGTACACGCCATTTCCGACCTTCACGCATGTCAACTACGACCTGATCACGCACAGCTTGGGCCTTAGAAGTTCGATGGAATTCGTCCATTACTAAGCGTTTGGGATCCTCTCTGATTTCTAAAATGCGCTGACTGTGATAGGTTTTATATCGCTCTGGGATATTGGTTAAAGCTTCTTCTGTCAAATAAAAATCTTTTGCCAAAATAAATCGTGCCAACATATACATCACAGCGGTTTGCCTATCAGCGGCTTCCCCACCTGTTTTGGCGACTTCATCCAGATCAAGTGAGACAACTCGGGCTTCACCTAGATCAAAGGCAGTCACACGAGATAGGGTAGGGTATTCTCTGACTGCACTGGAAATCATCCGTGAAAACGCCTGGATAAGCGGCTCACCTGTGCTGGCAATGATTTTACCATACAGATCTTCTATGGCTTGTGAACGTGCCACAGCCACTGTATCGGCCATCAAGGGCACAGCATAACGTTGTGCCAGTATGGCTTGGTGAATATGATTATGGCTAAATAAGACATCCGTGATTTCCCACCAGGTTGTATGGCTATCAGTGGTAAAGTTTGGAATGGTCTCTAAAGCGGTGTCCACACGTGGATCCATGTCGCGACTGTATCGATGAGGATTATAATCATCGGCTAAATTTTTATAGAGCTCATCGATGATCATCCCGACCATGTCTGCAATTCCATCGTACGCTTTTTGTTCGCCTACCGGTGTGGCAAGCAAGGTTAAAAAATTCACCAAAAAGCTACGTTCTTGCGGTGTTGGATAACGCGCACCTAATTGAGTATCAAATGGATTGATGGCATAGTCAGCTGTCATTTGCATGCGATGGTAAGCAGCAAAATGTTTTTTCTCTTTGGGCAAGGCGGATTTTAATAAAGAAATCAAACCGCTACTTGAAGGCCCAATATCAATGATAGCAATACGTGGCAAGCGTTGTATCCCGCCTTGTAAGCACAGTGCCAAATTAGTGGCATTCGATAAGACGGATTTACCCGAACCAGGGCGTGCATAAATCAAATCAATCCAAGTGGTTTGTTGGGTAGAGCCGGGTTGATACGGCCATAATTTTCCATCTGGAGAGCGCAACAATAGAGCACCTGTCTGCCAAGGTGAAGCAGGGCGATTAAAAGGTAGCATATACGCAATCTGTGAAAAAGGTGCGATTGTTGCGGTGGCTTGTGGCTGTGTGTTCAATGCCAACGCACTAGATAAGGCGCCGCCATAGGGATCGCCAGATAATTCGGTGACTTCACAAGTACCCCAAGACTGGATGGCTTTGATTAATTCAGCGGAGCGAGAGCGTAACACATGCATTTGATCGACAGGTGCCCAAGTGGCTGCACTAAAACGTAATTTGACCACTGCATCATCGGTATTAGTGTCAAAGTAGCGTAGCAGATCGGCAGACGCATTGATCAAACGATTTTGTGTGCTGGCAAAGCTTAACAGAGAAGCTAATACGGTCTTAAAGCCAAACGCACTCAGTCCATTACTTTCGATGAAAAAAGAAACTCTCCAGGGTAAAGACGTGGAGGTAACTTTTTTAAAGAGCTCCATAAATGGCTGAATATCTTGAGGAAAAAGCTCAATGAAGCAAGAGGCGTAAATTCTATCGCCCACTCTACAAGTCCGCAGATTAAGCACTTCCCCATCGCGTGGAATCAGCTGCTCTTGTAATGGGGGCCAGAGTACATCAGAAAGATCACGTTGGCTGTCTTTGGGTAGATTTCTGACAGGAATAGAGTCGCCCGGTAATACGGGATGCCAATCTGTCCCAGTGACATCTGGATCAATGCTTTTACGCACAGCATAGAGGGCGTCATGTACTGCTAACAGTTGTGTGTGTAAATGTAAATCGCTCAAATCATTGATGGTATTGCGTACAAAGGACTCATGTGAGTCTTTGATTTCTGGTACAGCAGCTAAAAACTTTTGTGCACGCTTCATGGTAACAGGAGGTAACTGTGCACGCTTTGCTTCATCTAAGCGATTTTGTACGGATTGTTTCATTTGTTGTTTGCTGAGAGAGTGTACGCGTGTATACAGCACTAAAAAGCACTCTTCAGCAGCACAGTAATGGGACAAATGCGCAATACGCTCATCAAACAAATCGTCTAAATCCAGCTCTAAGCGTTTTGCTGTTTGCATGCCGGGGTTTAGCGTTTCTTTGATTTGTCTTTCTACGCCTTCTTTATCGTGGCGGAAATAGACCTGAATGGCGTGCCCGGGTTGATTGAGGGCAGAGCCTAAAATACGGGTGAGTCCCTGATGAAGCATTTCAAATTCATCAGGGCCCACGAGTTCAGTAGCACCATGTAAGCGAATGATAGACAAGAGTGAACCATCTTTGAGAACCAGCGTATGATCACCGTCCGCAGTTTCCAGTTCACAATATTTATCGACATTTTGACCCAAAGCCCCGCCTAACCAGGCGAGGATAGAGTCAAGACCTTCGAGTACCGGATCAATCAGCATTACCATAGGTACTTAGTCCTTTAGTTGTTAGTTATCCAGCTCATCTATACCTTTACCGCTTGATCCTGAAGTGATTTTTTCGCCACCACCAAATAAGGTAGTTCCTGCGGATTTGATAATAGAGGGTAAAAAGACCAACCCAATACCAACGAACAAAAGTACGATAGGCGCGCTCAAGGGTACTTGAGTTGGATTATCACGGTGAGCTTTGAATTTTACCATGCCTGCTAACGCAAAACCGATACCAACGATATAGCTGGCAGCAGAAATTAAGGTTGCAAGCGAGCCTAGGTTGCTAGTCACATTGTCTGCGATGCTAGACAAGCCACCTTCTGCTGCGGCGCCCTCTGCTGCAAGCGCAGAATCCGCATAGAAAAATACCATCAATAAAGCGGCAGAGTAAAACAACACCTGAGGTAAAGCTCTGATTCTTGAGTGAGTGAGTGAACGCATTTGAGTCTCTCCTGTTTGGGTTTATAAGGGAACCTTTGAAAAAACCGTTGTTTTCCAATATTCGATTTGTTCGCTAAATGCTTTGCGCGAAGGAAGCAAGCGTAATTCATTTAACAGATTATGAGTTAACTGCTGCTCATTCAGTCCAGTGTCAATCAGCCCCTGTCCAAAAATGCGTGGCTCGCTGCTGTTTGGCCCAAAACAATTTTCTACATTTTTATTGCGATCGCGTAATGATAAATACACAGATTGCAATTTTGCTTTGTAACTGTTTTGTTTGTCCAGTGCACAAAATAGAACACGGCAGAAATTATTCAGCTCACCTTGGGTGATTTCAGGCAAGTGAATAATAGAGCCGCCTGTTTTGCTGTCAAACCCTAAATTATCCAAAAAAAAGCATTGAGCACAAAAACCACAAGCAGTAACCATGTTATCTAAAGCATTGTTGTCATAATTTTGGTCGATATTCACCACTTCATTGAAACGGCCAGCAATAAAACCACAGTATCTGCAGGTATATTGATCGCGTTTAAAAATTTGTTGCGCTAATTTTTGAAAGCGTTTATTTTGCTTACGTGCATAGTATTTGCGCCAATTTCCTCGGCGAGCAGTCAGCTTAATCTCAAGAAATTGACTCATTTCATACTCCAGTAAAACCAAAGGTGGTTGCTAACACATGGACTGTATCAACAATGTTAATTAGCAAAACGCCACCTATCACGTGCGTCAATCCTTTACCTACTGTGCCGGGTTGTCCGCCTTGCTGGCCAACTTTGGATAACATCGCCCATCCACGAACAAAAGCAATTAAACCAATCAGCTTCATATAATCTACCAAAACTTCGGAGTATAAGTTCCATTTTTCAGACAAGCCAATACCACTAGTATAATCTAGAATTTCAGTACTGTTGCCTAGCGAAGCAGAACCATAAACAGTAAGCAAACCAACATTTATGGTGGAAGGTAAATAGAGTAGGGCTGCACCTACCGTCATTAATACTAACACCGGCGCCATTTCGCTGTGTTGCGACATCTGTGTGATGCTATGGCCAAAAGATTTTAATTTCATGAGTGCTTTGGCCATAAATCCAATGCCCATGAGATAGGAGATGGCAGTGACCATGTACATCAGGCTGCTAAAAGCAGCCTGAAGATTGGTAATCATGACATCAATATTAATCACTGCGGCCATAATATCTATCCATCTCTATTTTTCTACTAACGAATGACTACGCCTGAGCTTGTTACTACTGCACTATTGGGTGCATCAATGGCTAAAATTTTGCCATACTGATCGAGGTTATCACCTTCGGTCACTGTAATGGTATTACCAGCTTGGTTTTTTAACCAAGCACGACCAGGAATGATCGCATGGACAGAAAACTTAGGATTAGCAAACATTTCTGTTTTGGCTAAATCTGTTTTATGTTGATCTGCGATAGGCTCCCCAATCCGTTTTACATCGGTGCTTAAGCCGCGCACATTTTGACTGACTTTCATGACATCTTGGTTCACTTGTCCGACGTCATCTTGCATGCGATCAATACGATCGTTAAATTGCTGGATTTGTTGTTCTAAACCAGCCATGCGTTTATCGATTTCAGCGGATTGCTCTTCTAATTTGTCTAACACAGGTTGCAAATTAGTCGCTTGTGCAGGTTGTGCAGCAGCAGGTTTTTGTGCTTGATCTGCGGTAGGCATTGGGCGATCAAAAATATCACGATTCATGTCAGAGGTTGATTGTGTCATATTCATTTCAGGTGCTGTTGCGGCTGCGGCTGCGGCAGGAGCAGGAGTCGCGGTGTCTACTGGTTGAGCAGGTGTTGCTGCGGAGGCGACGGATGCGTCGGGTGCAGCAGGTTTTTCAGCAGTGGCTGGTGCTGTAGGATTGCTGGCTTCTGTGTTTGAATGATGTAAAGCGCGAATTTCTTTTAAAAAGTCATCGGCTTCGTTGACGACTTTTTGTTCTTCTGCTTTAGCCATTTCAAGCGCTTTATCAGCCTCTTGTTTGGCAGCATCCATACCTTTTTCAGCCTCTGCTTTGACATCTTGTGCCATTGCTTTTGGTGTGGTTTCTTGTTGTGCGACGGGTGTTAGTTTACTGTTTGGATCTAATTCGGGCTCTTTGTCGCCACCAAAAAAAAGGCTGCTGACTTTCCAAAGAATTAAAATGCCGACTACACCGCCTAAAACAAAAGGCAATTTGCTGTTTTTGCCAGTGCGCATCCCTGGTAAGGGGGGAGGCATTTTTTTAGGTGTAGAGTCGTTTGTTTTTTCTTCTTCTTTATCCAATGTCTCATCAAAGTCAAATTCTTCTTCGACATCGATATTGTCACCAAAAGCATTTTCGTTTGGTGTTTTTTTGCTCATTATTGCGCATCCTCATGACTGGAATCAAAATTAGGGCGTGTTACCGAACTGGCTGGGTTGGCAGCAACTTGTTCGTTCAAATTAATATCATCCATGACTAAAAGTCCGATGCTGGTGCCACTTTCTACATGTACAGTAGAAGGGCGGTTAAATCCGGTTTTGGTTTCAGCAGACCATTTTTCACCGATGGTACCTAAGGCTGCAAAAAATTGTTCACTACCACTGAGGTTTGGCGAGGTGGTGGTGGTTGTATTGGCACCTGGATTATTGGTTTGTACGCTACCAGAGTCTTTAATGGCTTTGCCATAGCCTTCCATAAAGCTTGAGGCAAATAACGAACCATATCTTGATAAGTAGTGATTATCAACATCGGTGGCTAACGCAGTGCGCGCTGTTTCTGGGTCGATGGCGTAGATATTCACAGAGAAGCTGACTGAGGCTTCTGGTAGGGTTAAACGGCTGAATTGTAAAACAACGCGATCAGCGTTGGCAGGTTTTTTAAACTCACCAATGAGTTTTGCGCCTTTGTATTCACCCGTTACGATCCGAGCCAAGACAGGGCTCTTTTCATCTGAGTTAATGCCTGTGTCTAAAACCCCATATAAAATGGTACCGGCTTTGAGCTGATAGCTGCCAGCAGTGCCTGCAGCAAGCGTGATGGGATTGGTTGCTGATTTTTTGTTTGCGGCATATTCTTTAGCCACTGCGCTGGCATTGGGAGCTAAAACACCCGCTTTATACACTTGTGTAGGGACGCTCATCCAGCTTTGGGTATAACCTTGGGCACGCTTGACCATCGAGCCAGAAAGATTATTCATCGCCTCTATAAATTGCTTGTCTTGTTCTTCTTGTTGTCTTTTACGTTTATCAGTGTCGCGCTCTAAGCGTTGTTCATCGCGCATTTTGTCTAAACGAACTTGTTGTTCTTGCAGTAATTTTTCTTGGCGGCTTAGCGCTTCTGTGGCAGGGCTTTTTTGATTAAAGACGCCATTGCCTTCAAATCCACCTTCACCCAACATCTTGTCTAGTATTTTTTCTTGTTCTTCAGCCACGATAGTCGGGACGGCACTTTCTTTCTTTTGTACTGCTTCTTCATAGCGTTGTTTATTGTCTTCGACTAACAATTCACGGTATTGCTTAGAGGTGCGATTACCGGGCGTGCCAGATACTTTGGTAGGAATCGACGTGGTTTGTGAGGCTGCTGTAGCAAGGGGATCATTTTCACGACCCAGTTGGGTGACAGCGATTCCAAGACCTAGCAGGATAATCACGCTGGAAAAAATCACCATGGTTCTGGTTTTGGTGTTTGATAAAGTTGAAAGCAGTTTTCCAATTGCCATGGTTATAAACCTTTTAATTCAACAGAAATAGAATTTCCCTGGTGTGACATGAGCACAAAAGGTGTTTTGGGCATTTCATAGACACGGGTGCCATCGGCGCTTGCTACGGTATTTGTCCAAGCAGGAGAAAGCAAAGTTTGTTGTGTCCGAATATATAAAGTATTACCTTTAGTCCATGCGCTGCCCAGATCAGGAGTCAGTTGCAGTTTCACGCTGTCTTTGGGTGGCATCCCATCGAGTAAATCAATGAGTGTGCGATCATTACGGACAGTGCTAGGTACGATAGGGGCGGTTGCGTTGGGACCACGTCCTTTGACTTGAAGATCCACACGATAGTCTACTGCTTTTTGCCCAGACACTAACGAAATCATAACAGGTGTATTGAGATCGGCTAGACGCACTGCTAAGTTGCCATGACTATAAGTTTGTAGGCTCTGAATAAATAACGTGTTACTGACATCATCCCACTGGAGGTTAAACTCATTGGGGTTACCCATGCTATAGCTTGCAATTGGCCAGGGAGCACCTGTGGAGTCAACAAAGACGATGGAGCTGACGAAACCAGAGGCCAAGCGGATCAGTGGGGGTAGACTACCAGGCTCTAGACTGACCATGGCAGATGAGGACACAGGCAGTGGCGGTGTGGTAGGTGAAGTAGCCGCTGCTTGCTCAGTCAAATCTAGCATTTTACGTAATTGAATGATTTGATCAGGACTTAAAGGAACTGCTTGCTCCAACATTAATTGATAGGCCAGCTCTCTTTTAAGTTGTGTGGCGGATTTAGAAGGTGAAAACCGTTGCCGTAGTATCAAACCCTCCGCTTCATCTGCAGTGGCCCCGAGTGTGCGTGATGGAACTACTTGCTTAGCTTGCGGTGCTTGTGGAGTCGTTGGTTTTTGACCTGCTTGTTGTTGGTTTAGCTTGTCTAGCAACTGTTGCTCTAAAGTGGGCGCTTCTTGAGTCTCTTTTTGAGGCGCTTGTCCAATGGCGTTGTCCTTCAAGGAAGGTCTTTGTTTTAAATTTGGATTAGGGAGGATGTCTTTTAAAGGGGAGGCATCAACGACTGCCTTATCCGCGTCTTGAGCAGTAGGATCGCGCTCCTCAAACGTCACCCCGTCTTTGTGTGCGGCGGATGTCTTCACAGGAATTCCAGTCGCATTTTCAGGGGGCAGAGTTTGAGTGCCTGCTGCAGGAGGTGTGTTGCTTGTCGCCTCAGCAGGCGTAGCGCTAGGTGCTATGGTGGCAGTGTCTGCTTGCATCGTGCTCGCAAGGGCTTCCGCAGTTAGGAAAAACCCACTAAAACTGGTGAGAGAAAACAGCAAAGGGATTACTCGCTTCATGAGCGTTCTCCTCCCGTTTTAGCTTTCACTAACATATATTGGATAGCCACGCCTTTGGGCTTATCAATGGTGTTTTCTCGAATAACCAACATTTCAACAACCACATTTTGTTTAAAAAATTCATTGACGCTTTGGTAGGTAATCAGCATAGGAAGCTGAATCTTCCAGGCATAGATGCCTTGTAAGACCCCCTCATCTAAGATCACCGGTGCGCCGCTTGCAACAGCACTTACAACTAATTTTTTCTCTTTTACAGCTTTCAGGTTATTGGATTGCTGCAATGCGGCCAGGAAGTTTTTATAGCCAGACACGGTAAAGAACTCACTGGCAGATTGTAATTGTTCGCGATAGTGCACGAAGTCAAAGTTATAGACCGAAGTCGCCGCATCCGTTGCCCAATTCAGTAAAGTATTGGTACGTATGTTTGGGCGATTCCTAGGCACCAGATCGATTAACTTGCCGTCAGGTGTCGTGGCAAAGTAAGTCGGTGTAGGGCGATGGATGTGTTGTAAGTAGATAAATCCTGTCATCGCCGCAATCAATGTAATCAACAAAAAGCATAAGATCACAAGTAGATGATGGCTATCGCGATAAAAATGAT
>JAHFQF010000198.1 GCA_023266435.1 Legionellales bacterium
TAATGACCTCTTGCCCGTTACGAATGTCTATGTGATCTAATCTTAATTGCTCTGCCGCAGTTAGAAAGGCATTTAATGCGACTTGTGCGGCAGTGTTGTCAGGTGCTGCGTTTTTTTGCATGTGTGTCCACATTGCATAAAGTGATGCTTTTTTGAGGGGTTCTACTGCAGTTTCTGCGCAAAAAGTTTGATAATGTGTTTTGAGTAGCTCAGGGATATCTTTTTCTCTAAAGGTTTTCGTTACATCGACAGAGCCTGATTTTGCAAAATTAAAGGAATGCTCTAAAAACTCAGCAACATTTCCGAGACCAGCCTCTTCAAATTTTACAAAAGTATAATGCTTACCTTGAACACAAACTCTACCAAATAAGATATGCATGTGATCGTGAGGTAGGAGGGGCAATGCATAGTCGCCACCCTGAAAACGGACATCAATCCCATATTGTTCAGGATCATCCTTATAGTGGCTAGAGCAGGCTAATTTAGGATCTCTCGCATAAGCAAAGTCATTAGATAGAATGCGAGGCGTTTCTTGGCCGGTTGCGAATTGAGCATAGTGATACAAAAAATTAAATAACTTTCCATCAGGATCTATGAGTTTAAACGATCCGCGCTCTATGACCTTAGATTGTTCGGAGGCTTGTTGATTGAGTGCCCACATCATGCAGATAATGGCAGTCAGGTAGTTTCTACGCTGAGCCGCGTGTATTAGATCGCCCCTGAAAAAACGATTTACATCTTTAATGATTGCAGTACTCAGAATGCGTTTTATTAACTCAAGCAAGCCGCCAGGTTGCGCAGCAAGACGTGCAGGCTCAATTTCAAGCGTTGAATATAAATTTAAAGAGTCGAGTTGTAATTGGGCATAAATCTGCAAATAGGGTGCGGGGCTAGCGTTTTCAATAGGTGTAGCATCGTCATGATAAAGCTGAGCTAGCAAATGTTGGCCTATTTGCGTAAAAATTGCATGATGTGCCTCAATAAAATCCTGAAAAAAGCTGTGCTCAGCAGCGGCTGCTTCATGGTTTTTTGTTTCTTGAGGTGTGCTTGCCTCATCATCTGCTGCATCAGGGGTTGGGATGGGCATAAGGCCTCTCAAATCAAATTAGCTGGTTAGAAAACTTCGGATATTAAAGGAAAAGAGTAGAGGCGTCAATGGTTTTTTAAGTATCAGTGCTTCGCTAAACCGCCAAATTTGAGGTAATTCACGAGATAAAAATTTGACAGGCTTTCTCTGCGGAGTAGAAAGGCATGGTAATGATGAGAGGGCATCTCATCTAGAGTGGGCGGTCACAACAACACAATAAGACGTGCCCCCTAGGTATTGGGGCGGTCTAACCTAGACCTGTGGGTCCTTTTTATATATACTAGTGCCTCTGAGCGAATGTCGGTCATCGCTTTTTTCATTTTATCACCTTAAAAATATCGATACGGCCCTGACCGCCCCGCTGATTTTTGATTGGGGGCTGTCGAGGAGCAATATCATATGTCATTTTCAGAATTAGGCTTGTCTGCGGAATTACTTTTAGCCATTAAAGCGCAGAGTTACACGCATCCCACACCCATTCAAAGCCAAGTTATTCCTGTGATCCTACAGGGGCATGATGTGATGGCGGGCGCACAAACAGGGACAGGGAAAACTGCAGCTTTTGCGTTACCCATGTTAGAGCGACTCACCCGGGCAGCCTCATCTTCAACTACTAGCTTTAAATCGGTACGAGCATTAATTTTAACTCCCACACGTGAATTAGCAGTACAAGTCCACGAAAGTGTAGAAAATTATGCAAAGCATCTGTCGCTTTCGGCAACAGTCGTGTTTGGTGGGGTAAAGGCTAACAGGCAAATTGGTCGAATCAAGCGCGGTGTGGATATTGTAGTTGCGACACCGGGTCGTTTATTGGACTTGGCAAGTCAGAAATTCATTGATCTGTCGCGAGTCGAGATTTTGGTTTTAGACGAAGCAGATCGTATGTTGGATATGGGCTTTATTCAAGACGTGAAAAAAATCATGGCCATGCTGCCTAAACGTCGTCAAAATTTACTATTTTCTGCAACCCACTCACCGGAAGTGCAAAGTTTATGTGATAAACTACTGCATGCGCCAAAACTTATCGAGGTTTCTCCTCGTAATGTGACTGCAGCGCCAGTCAAGCAAATCATCTACCCAGTGGATAAAAATCGAAAACGAGAATTGCTGTCTTATTTGATTGGCTCTAAAAACTGGAAACAAGTGTTGGTGTTTACGCGCACCAAACACGGTGCTGACAAATTGTGCAAACAGTTGATATTGGATGGCCTGCGCTCTGTTGCCATTCATGGAAACAAAAGCCAAATGGCCCGCTCAAAAGCGTTAGATGCATTTAAAACAGGGCAAATACGAGTTTTAGTTGCTACTGATGTGGCTGCTAGAGGAATAGACATTGAAAGTCTGCCGCATGTTGTGAATTTTGATTTGCCAAATGTGCCTGAAGATTATGTGCATCGTATTGGTCGAACAGGACGTGCTGGTAATCAAGGGTGTGCATTGTCGTTAGTGTGTATCGATGAGTATCCTTTTCTAAAAAGCATTGAGCAATTGATTCAGTGTAAAATTCCTAGAGAAGTGATCCCTGGTTATGAACCTGACCCTACCATTAAAGCGGAGCCCATCCAGTTAGGGCGTAGTACACCGAGTAGAGGCCAGCAGGTTAAAAGAACACCGCCTAGTGCAAAAAGAAGTAATCCATCTCGTAGTGGAAGCCAGAAAAAACAAGGGCCGAATTCCGGTGCACAAGGGCAAAGTAGACCCTCAATGAGAAGAAAGCCAATGACAAGGACGCAGCGAGAGTCTAGAGAGTAACTGGCCAAAAAAAATCAAAAGGATTGTGAGTAATTTATGAGCGCATCAGAGTATCTGGATGCTGTGTTTGAAACGCCACCGCGACCAATATTAAATGCGCTCGATCAAACGCCAGCACGAGCAGTCAGGCTCGCGAAAATGTTGGGTGCACTAAAAGAAACCCCAGAAAAGCCAAGATCGGTGATGTTGGCGCCAGCATTGGAAAGTCCCGCTCGTTGCTTTAAACAGCCTGTATTTGCCGGAGCAGAGTATGCTGAGGTCAAGTCGGAGCAGTTTCGGAGTATTATTGTTAAGCAGGCGGATGGTAGAGAAGAACTCATTCGCTATCCTTCTGATAAGCCCATGCTCTCTTGGCGCCTTCCTGGTAGGGATTTTACGCAATATCCTAAAGTGTCGTATAGAAAAATGCCTGCTTTAGAGCCAGACAGTCAATTTTTAAAAGAGATGCATTCTTGCATATCTCCATCTGGAGAAGATCGTTATATCCCCCTCGTTCAGACTGTTACTTTAACGTATCAGGATTTAGTACATTTACAGACTGAGCGTGCTATGCGTCTGTCCCGTGGAAAATCTCTCAGATATCCATCCTCGCAAAAAGCAGTCACAGGTGTCTCAGCACGAGAGTGTGTGATAGATGCTGGATTAAAAGAAATTTTTGGGGATGGTGTCGTAAAATTAAATTTATGTCATATTCTTGCGCATGGGCTAGTGGGCGATACTGCACAAGACTCTGAAAACCTCCTTGTAGGCACAGCAACTGCTAACGCAGACATGTTGAAAATGGAAACTCTCATTCCCTCTGTCTTAAAGCGTGCCGATGAGGAAGGTGATATCCATGCGAGCGTTACCTTAAATATTTCTGTATGCCCATATCCAGGATATGAAGACATCCGTCTTGCAAAATCGGTGAGATATGAGGCCAAGTTTAATATACATCATGCAACTAAAACGATAGTCATGTATTTTGATATGTTAAAAGCGCAAACTGTGGAGTATGGAATTTCAGCCAGAGAATTTCAGTGGCATTATGATCAATTCCATTTCGTGTGTTTTGATTCAGCTGCGCCTAT
>JAHFQF010000199.1 GCA_023266435.1 Legionellales bacterium
TACGTATCATTTTATAGATATACCCAAGATCCTTTGCATTCATAGAGGCCTTTAATTTGTTTGTTAGATTTCTTTTTCGTGCTGAGTTAAACCGTATTTTTCGCTGAACTTGCGCTGGATTTGTTTGTACCAGATACCTGGGGTACAACGCTGGTTAATTGAGAGGTCGCCTGAAATAAAACAGGAGGGGGCTGCACGACAAGTGTAGTATCACTGATTCTCTGGATGTCAGTTGTATTTGCGGTTGTCTGTAAGCAGGCTTGTTGAGAGAGGAACTCAGAAAAATTAGCGAAAAACTGAGTGAATACCAGTTGATTAATCACTCGTTGCATTAAATTAATAAAGCTATTTTCTAGTTTTGTATCTGTGTTGTGACTCCAGCTACAACCTGATTGTGTTGATAAAGTGCTCCAAGTCAGGAGTTGACTCATGGGCGTAGCAGGCATTTTTTTTTGTAAAGGTAGCAGGCCTTTCATTAAATTTGACCCAGTTTTATTGATCTCCGATACCCAGTGTTCCTTGATGAGCAGTGTTAATTTGGCTTTGATATCAGTCTCTAAATTCGGCGTATTGAGCAATGCTAAGCCCTGTAGTAAACGTTCTTCGTGCTCTAAAGCATGGGCATATTCATGCGCAACAACCTCCACTAAGCTATTGACAGATTGATCATAAATTAAAGATACCCAATCTCTACTTTTGATTAAGTCCATCCAGCGACAAAACGTCTCAGTGATCACGTTAATGCTCATGCTCCACTCAATGCCGCCATGAGCATTTAAACGTACTTTCCCTCTTCGAGCAATCAGAGAGTGTTTTCCTTGAAAAAATAGTACCTCTGAAAAACCAGCGCCTGTTTGTTTAAAAATAGCTTGTATTATGGCGGAAAATATTTTTAATTCTTGGGAAATATCTCGATCAGTAAGAACTGTTTTTACATCAGGTTCCTCGGGAGTGTTTCGAATTGCATCAAGTTTCGCACTAAATTTCACGCTGGCTTTGATTGTATTCGCAGTGTCTTTGAGCGCCATGGCTAAGCTAACGCGCTGCTTTCCTTGAATTAAGCTCATTAATTGAATTGCTCTAAAGCGATCAGAGTAGTATTTGCTAAGCTCTGTTAATTGATCCCAGTTAGCAAAATCTTCCCAATCTGTTTCATGTAAAATTGCATTAATTCTATGAGCCATTTTCCATGTCTCAGTGTCAATAGATTCGTAGGCCGCTGCAGCACTATAGAAATCTCTGGGCATGGTTGAAATGCTTTGATCTTTTTGTATGCATGCATAAAAAATAGCCCGTGCATAGAGTGTAAAGAGTGCTTTTTTGAGTGAATTGATTTGTTGTTGACAGACTCCATCCCTGGACGTATTTAATTTGATACCTGCGGGTAGCGCAATAATTAGGCCAGAGCCTACGTTTTCCTGAAACACTTCTGGCACCAGGGTTAGCCATTGTGGTGATAGCGCACAAACAAACAAACCATTTTGCTCTACGCGATTATAAGAGCAATTCGTTTCACGATAAAGTGATAACGTTTCAATACCGGACTCAGGACTTACCTTGATTGGGACGGCTGCTAAAAGTTCTCGGGATGCTACTTTTAAAGGAGACTTTTGCCCGGCCTGATCTTGATACAGGATGGTCATATCTTCTTGCCCTTCACAGGGAATCTGCTGGCTACCCTCATAAGTATGTACAGGTGCTAATAAGCCTCCTATCCAGGTTTTTAAAGCAGTTTTAAAGCATAAACTAGAGAGTTGCCCTGAAAGCGCTTGGGCTTCAGGGAGAGTTTGAATAACACGTATTTCTGTGCCTTTGAACTGCTCTGTATTTGTGTTTTCTTCAAATCGCGTTACTAGCAGACGTTTAAATACCCCTGCTTCACGTACAATGTTTATTCTTAAAAAATATTTTTTCTCATTGCCTGTGCTTGTTTCAATTTCCACCGTGTCTGATTCTGAAAAAATAGTAAAAAATCCGATTCCAAATTTCCCAATAAATCCAGCCAGTTGTTTTTCTGGATCGCTTGATTCTGGAATTAATAATAAATTTATTAACTCAAAAAGCCCCATGCCTACGAAGTCTTTGATTGTTTTTACAAAATGATATGTATTTCCAGACTCTTCATGAGCCTCAAAAAAATATTGAGAAATTTCAATGGTAGGTAGTGCTTGGCCTTTGCTTTTTCGTATTGCATCTAGACTGTTTTGAACGGATTCCAGCGCCCAAGCATGTCCTGCCTGAGACAGGATAGTACTTTGAATGCGTTTTTCATGCTCTTCTACTAAAAGCGGATTGCGAGGGGTGTGTGCCAAAGCCTGGTTTAACTCTAAAAATGACGCATTGCTATTTTTTCCGCCCCGAAAAACAATCAGATGTGAGAGTGGGAAAGGGGCGATGCTTGTTGGGCTTGAATGCGTATCAGTTTCTGGGGGCTCTCTTTTTTCAATGAGTTGAATTGTTTTTTGGTGAAAAAATTGTACGTACGTTGAAAAGTCAGGATCCATGTTAGTGCTGATTTCACCCGAGATAAATTGCTTTAAGCAGATTGGATCTTGTAAAAAAGACAATAGATGCGCTGGTAGTTCATTACCAAGCTGCACGAGCATTTCCCAGCGCGAAATGAATTGCTTAAACAAGGGGGACTGTATAAGAGCTGGACTCTTGTGTATTCCCGGATAAATAAGCAGAAACAGTTTCCAATATTGATGTAGCCAATCAATGGATTTGATGGATTCTTCTGGTATTGATTCGAACAGCTTGATTTCTTTTAAAATTCCATGCTCAAGATACCAGCCAAATTGATAACCTAAAGTTGCAATCCCCACTTTGATTGGCACCTGATTGAGGAGCGTATCAGGTATGCCGTCGCCATAAAACAAAAAATATTCAATGATTCTACAGGTAGACGCGGGTATTTTATCTATAGAATCAATCAGAAGTGGTTTTATTTTTTGAGCATGGATTTCTTTTCTGGTCCGCATATGCACGGTCATTGGCTCATCTGTTTGTAGTTGAGTGATGTCACTTAATCCATAGGCTTGTGTGTTTAAATTAAATACAATGGAGTACAGTCTATGAAACAGGACTTCAAATTCTTTTTGACTGTTACACCTAGGGCCAAAATGATTTAAGAGTTTCCAAAAAGAAACTAATGATTTTTCTCTCTTTTTATTTAATAAATTGAGGTGGGCAGTGGTTAAGTGCTTTTTTTGACATAATAAGTAAAAGTTATTTCCCAATAAATAAATACCCAGTTGAGTAGCATGGCAGGAAAAGCAAGTGGTTAAACCAAAATTCCCATGTTGCAATATTTCTGCTAAGTATTTTTCCGCAATAGGGACAGAGTCGCATGTGTCGGAAGCAATAAAATTTTTTATCTGATTGATTTGTGTTGGATTTAATTCTAATGCGGCAGAAAAAACAGAAAAAGCATTTTTGGGTAATAAATTGGTTACTCTATCCGGATTGATGCTTCTGGAAGTAAAGTGTGTATCAAATAATAGCATCCAATGACGAGTGATGGCATTGAAAGTAACTGGGTCAGAGATTGAGTCAGCATGTGCCTCAACAAATCGCCAGTAATCTTGTAAATGCCCATCTGATTTATCTGTACAGGCCTCTACAATTGCAAGCCATTCTTTAGAAATCAGTTCTTTTTTGACTAAAATATCAAATTTATTGTGTATTTCTAATTGATAAATTCCTAGCTGTACAATGGGTGACAAAAATAATTCTTTTAGACCATGATTTCCAGATACAAATAGTTTTCTGAGATAACCTTGTGAAAAAAAACCAGAGTGAGTAGTAAAAAATTTTTTGATAACTTGAATTTCTTCAGTTGTTAAGGCATGAGCAGCATTAAAGTGTGTTATCCAGCCTTTCTCCAAATCATTAGGGATGCTTCTG
>JAHFQF010000035.1 GCA_023266435.1 Legionellales bacterium
CTTTTAGAGGATGGTTATTTTATCTATTAAAGCGGTTGCATCGCACACATTGGGTAACGCCCGGTCGTGATAGAGTGAGACAGCGGCGCAACCGCTGGGAAACCTTAGAGAGTGCGCGCGACTACTTCAGTAAAACAACCTTATTTCAACACTTTCCAACAGCGGTTTTAGATGACTTTGTGCTGTATGGTTTGAAAAAAACAGAAACTGGCTATCAGCTACAATTTGATCCCAATATTGAAGCAGAGATTTTTAGTACACTACCTCATGCTGTGGCTCGTGATTTGCCTAAATTATCTGTACCAGGGTATTTTTTATATGGCCAACAGCGGTCTGTTGTAAACAAGTGGGATAGATGGTTGATCGAACATCGAACTCCTTTAAAATTAAAAGCTGTGACAGGAACGCACTTATTTCCTTTGGAGCATCCTATTCCAACAGCCAGAGTTTTAGATCACTGCATTGCCACATTGATTACAACCAATAAAGGAGATGATTGTGGAAAAAATTTGGTTGAAGAGTTATCAAACCGGTGTTCAAAGTGAAATTGATTTGGAGCAAGTGCCTTCTTTAGTGCATCTGTTTGAAGACTCTGTAAATCAATATCGGCAGGATGTCGCTTTTTTAAATTTCGGTAAAAAACTGAGCTATCATCAATTAGAAAAAAGTACCGCTGCTTTTGCGGCTTTTTTGCAAACCAAATTGACCATGGTCAAAGGTGAGCGTATTGCAATCATGATGCCTAATCTTTTGCAATATCCAATCGCTTTATTTGGTGCATTGCGAGCAGGGATGAGCGTCGTCAATGTAAACCCATTGTATACCGCTAAAGAACTTGCGCACCAACTTGCTGACAGTGAAGCAACCACAATTGTTGTTTTAGAAAATTTTGCACACGTTGTCGCACAAGCCTTACCTGAGACACAAGTACAACATGTCATTATTACCCAAATTGGTGATCACCTCGGCTTCAAAGGCAAAATCATGAATTTTGTGGTTAAGCACGTTAAAAAAATGGTACCTCGTTGGCATATTGAAAAAACCTACACTTTTCAAGAAGTTATACAGCAGGGCAGAGAAATGGTGTTTAAACCTGTGGCTGTTGTGGGAGATGACATCGCCTTCTTACAGTACACGGGAGGCACTACAGGTGTCTCCAAGGGCGCTGTTTTAACTCATCGCAATATTTTGGCAAATGTGATGCAGGCAAGAAATTGGATTGCTCCATTGGGCGAATTAAAAACACAAGGCGGGATTATTACTGCATTGCCGCTCTATCATATTTTTTCTTTAGTCGCGAATTGCATTGCTTTTTTGCAATTTGGCATAGCAAATATTTTAATTACTAATCCACGTGATTTAAAAGGATTTATTAAAGAGCTAAATCGACAGCCATTTTGCGTATTAACAGGTGTGAACACCTTGTTTAATGGATTATTACGTACACCAGGATTTTCACAGGTGAACTTCAAACACTTTAAACTCGCATTAGGTGGGGGTATGGCTGTACAAAAAGCGGTGGCAGACAAATGGAAAGAAGTCACTGGCGTCACTCTCATGGAGGCCTATGGTCTCACAGAGTGCTCACCTGCTGTGACCATTAATCCACTCTATATTACAGACTATAATGGCAGTATCGGTTTACCATTACCCTCCACTGAAGTAGAGATTCGCGATGAGACTGGACACTCAGTACCCATTGGACAACCGGGTGAATTATGTGTCAAAGGACCTCAAGTTATGCAAGGTTATTGGAAACGACCCGAAGAAACTAAAAAAGTGCTTAAAGAGGGATGGCTCTATACGGGAGACATTGCGGTGATTGATCAGGCCGGTTTTATACGCATTGTCGATAGAAAAAAAGACATGATTTTAGTGTCTGGTTTTAATGTCTATCCCAATGAGGTGGAAGAAGTCATTGCGTTGCATCCGCAGGTTGCTGAAGTGGCTGTCATTGGCGTGCCGTGCTCTGCGGGAGAGAGAGTCCGAGCTTACGTTGTGAAAGCCTCGGCCACGTTAACAGTCGAAGAGTTATTGGCACACTGTAAGCTTTCTTTAACAAACTATAAAATTCCCAAAGAGTTTATTTTCAGATCAGAGCTGCCTAAAACCAACGTTGGAAAAGTGTTACGCCGCGTATTACGTGATGAGGCAGTAATGGAATCGAAAAGTCACCAAGTCGAGTCGAGTGAAGAGATATCTTAATCGCAGTCCAGCGTAGGGGCCGGTCTTTGAGCCGGCCGCTTAGCTGTGTTTTTGCCAAATAATGTTGAGGATTACTCAGCAGCCGTTAACGCTTCTTCGCGCTCTGCACGAGAGAGGATCTTTTTTGGTTTAGTCTGTTCTGGTAGCGTCACATTCAGCTCTAATACTGAGTGATCGCCACTTTGATCCAACTGAACACGGATTTGTTCGCGATCAATGTCTACGTATTTGCTGATCACATCCAGCAATTCTTGCTGCAAGTCTCTGATAAAGTCCTTATTATCGGCACTCTCATGAGACACAATGATTTGTAAGCGCTCTTTGGCTATCGAAGCAGATTTCTTTGAGCCACGGAAAAAATTAAGAATTCTCATGTTGCACTCCGAAGAATGGTAGTTTTGATAATAGTCTTTTCGCCCAACTTCTTTCACGAACAAAAGGAATGGTTTTACCCAATAACCGATCGACTGCTTGTTCATAAGCTTGTTTGGCATCGCTAACATCATCTAATGTGACAGGAACACCACGATTGGATGCATTCAATACTGCGCGAGATTCAGGAATGATACCAATGAGTGGAATGGAAAGGATTTCTAACACATCATTTACGCTTAACATCTCGCCGCGCTTCACGCGAGCTTCGTCATAACGTGTCAGTAGTAGATGCTCTTTGACTGGATCAAGGTTGTCTTCAGCACGCTTAGATTTTGAAGCCAAGACACCCAAAATGCGATCAGAGTCACGCACAGAAGAGACCTCTGGATTCGTGACGATGACAGCTTCATCTGCATAGTACAAGGCCATTAAGGCCCCTTTTTCGATGCCTGCCGGTGAATCACAGATCACATAATCGAATTCGCCACGCAGTTCTTCCAGGATGGTTGCCACGCCTTCTTTAGTTAGCGCATCTTTGTCGCGAGTTTGAGAGGCTGGTAAAATGTAAAGTTTGTCGACGCGCTTATCTTTGATGAGTGCTTGCTTTAGATTCGCATCTTTATTAATCACATTAATAAAATCATAAACAACACGGCGTTCACAGCCCATGATCAGATCTAAGTTTCTCAACCCAATATCAAAATCAATGACCACTGTTTTATAGCCGCGCTGTGCAAGACCTGCACCAATCGCAGCACTGGTTGTTGTTTTACCGACACCACCCTTGCCTGAGGTCACCACGATGACCCGCGCGTTCTTTTTACTCAATTTATCCGTCCTTTTAGTAATAGAATACTTATCAATTATAATTCGTGAATGTGTAAACGATCCTGTTGCAAGTTGACAAAAGCAGCTTGTTTCCACAAAGGAGATGTCTTTAAGTCCTCACAAATGCGATATTGACCCGCAATCGACACAAGTTCGGCTTCCAAACTCTGACAGTAGATCGCTGCATTTTTGTCACCAGTAATACCAGCTAAAGCACGACCTCGTAATGGACCGTAAACATGAATATGTCCATCAGCCAATAGTTCGGCGCCAGGACTGACTGGTGCCATGATGATCAGATCACCACCCTGTGCATAAATTTGTTGACCTGAGCGGATAGGATGCGTAATTAAGCGAGTTGGAGTCCTTGTTCGGCTATCAATGGGCGCTGACACAGTACTCGGATGCTCTAAGCCGTTCTCGGTTTGATGCGCGTCCGCTTTTCGGGACTCTGCTTCCTCCTGACGACTCTCAGGTAATAGAGCAAGCCCAGCAACCACAGCGGCAGTTTGTTGTTGTAATGTCCCGCCCCTTACTGCGACAGGAAAGAGCTTCTGCTCCTTGAGTACTTCTTTTAAAAATTTGAAATCAAGCTTAATACCTTCTTGACCAACCTTTTGCAAATCAATGACCACTGGTGCATTACAAAAAAACTTAGGGGCCTGCATGATTTTTTCTTGTAACTGCAACCCTAAGTGCGTCAAATCAGGGCTCACTAATTGAATAGAGGTAAGCGTAAACATACCTCCTTTCAGTTGAAAGCAAGGGGCGACGACAGTAGACTCCACTGCTGAGTTCCTTATCAATAAAAAAATTTACACTGCGAACGCAGTGCAATTTAAAGACGCGCTAAATTTCCATGAAGGCTAGCATGATGTCAATCAAAGAGCAAGTATACTCCCCTATTTGCCTGCCTACAGGTGATATTGAAAGGTAAGCGATGGTATGCGTTGAGTCAGGTCCGAGAGTCATGATCTTTGCGTGCCCCCCCCTGCCTAGGCGAACTCAAACGAAAACTCCGAGCTGGAGTTCTGATAGTGTTTTCAGCGTGTAAAATTCCAAGCTTAAGTGAAGTAATAAAAGCGCACAGTGAGTCAGGAATCAGGGTTAGTAATTTGTTTGGTAGTCAACTATTATTGGTATTAGGTATTCACCAAATAATGGATTAAAGTGAGTGGGCATTTGGCGCTTATTTCTATTCTCTTTGTTGCTGTGCATCAATATTGCGCATGCACAATTAGATGTGCGCATTGTGGCAGATATCCCCAAGAGTCTACAGAGCACCGATCCCAATCATATTCGTCAACAATTACTTGCGACCATCATTAAATCCATTCCTGCACAAAGCCGTAGTGGTATTTGGTTATACGGCCAGCAAGTCAATCGTATCGTGCCTTTACAGCAAGTAGATCAGAGTTGGCGTACACAAGCCTTAGAGAAAATTCAAACGATTAAGGCTGTGACAGAAGACAATGATTTAGCCGCGGCAATTAAGCAAAGTACATTGTATTGGGCCGACCCTAACAATCATGATGAGAAACATTTGATTTTATTGGTAGACAGTAACTCTTCACAAGCAAGCGCTAGTTTAGATCAAATTACTGTATTAGCAAAACAAGGTGTGAAAATTCATGTGGTTGCCCACTCTGACATTCCCAATGCGGTATTTTATAAAAAAATTACTCAATTAACACACGGATCATGGGTTCATCACTTACCCTCCATGATGCCAGAAAAAATTACTGCTTTAATGCACGAAATTACACACCAATCTTCTGAAAGTAGCATAGCAACTGCTAAAAAATCACAGGCAGACGAAGCACAAATCATCGAGACAGATAAAGAAAAAATCTCCATCAATGAAGAGTCAGTCGATCGTGTTCCGCCCTCTCTATTGAGGATTCCCAATCCTTTAGTCATAGAGCCTGAGTTTGTCTACGCACCAGAATATAAAAAACCAACGCTAAAAGATGAGTCAGCATTGCTTGCAGAACTTGCAACGCCATTGCCAGATAAAACCAAACAACTACCTCAATGGGTGCAGCAGGAAGAACAAGCTCGGTTAGATGCAGCCATGTCCGCAACACCCGCCACGCAAGGAGCTATTGAGCCAGCGCAATCTCAAGAGAGTGCGACGCTAGTATTACCAGACATGACAATGAGTGAAGCGGTTACCCCGCCAATTTCAGATGGCACAGCAATAGCAGCAGTGCCAAAGCCTGTGATCGAGAACACACATGCAGTGCCTCCAAAATCAGAGGTTGCACCGGTGACAGAAACCGAGCAGCCGCTTACTCAAACAATAGAGATCGTTCAAGTGCCAGCTGAAAGTACGCATTGGCGGTTCATAGAATTTCTCATGTTGATATTGAATTGCATAGTGTTAATGCTGTTTTTCATCGAGCGTACTAAAAAAATTAAACAACCACAAGTCATACCATCCCCAGTACAACAAACATTGTCGCCAGCTGCAGAATTGACGCCTGATCAAACACAATCAATAGCATACGCCTCACAAATGGATGTTACGCAGCAAAACCAGTCAGCACCAGTCTCAGATGTTGTTTCTGATCAAAAACACGTTACAGAAACACAGATACAAACTACACCTCCACAACAAGAAAAAGTAGAGTCAGTATTAAACACTTTGATCGATCAGCAAAAAGAGCCTGAAAAGTTGCTGCAAGCAGTGCCTGAACAAAAAAAAGAACCTGAGAAATTGCTGCAAACGGTAGCTGAGCAGAGGAAAGAACCTGAGAAATTGCTGCAAACGGTAGCTGAGCAGAGGAAAGAAGCTGAAAAGTTACTGCAAGTGCCACCTGAACAGAAGAAAGCACAAGAAAAATTGCTGCAAGTAGCGTCTGAGCAGAAAAAAGCAACCGAAACATTGTTACAACCTGCCGCTAGGCAGCAACAAGAGACAAATAATTCGCTTGTTATCGGAGCGGAAAGCGTACTACCACAAGAAGCAGTCATCAACGTGGAAAGTTTCTTAACAGAAAATGAAGTCGTGGATCCAGAAACAGTGGAAGAAGACCCTTTGGTACGTGTTCGACGTTTGGCAGATACTTTACAGCAACTGATAGAGGCCTCTCCAGAGCTATTTGAGAAGGGCAAGCCCAATCCTACGGCTCAAAAACCATTGGACCTTGATGCTTGGATTAAGCAGCAAGGTCAATCATAGAGAGACTACCAAATGCCTAATCAGTCGATGCGCAAGAGGTGGTATTGGTTGTGTGCCGACGATTTTTTTTACTAAAAGGAGTTAGCTCTTCTGCTGAAAAATCATCCACAGCAATCACTTGGTCATGCCATTCTTTATAGGTAACCAATTGTTCAAATTCCTGCTGAGTAATAATGCTTTGCTGTAAAGCTTGCGTATAGACTTCCATTTTATCCAGACTATTAATTTGCTGAGCTTTTATTGCTTGTTTGATTTTCTTTTCAATATGAAATAAATCACTTTTCATGAGTAAAGTGTATTCTAATTTTGCAACATAATCAGTTTCTGGTTGCCCAACGAACGTATTTTTAGTTAAACGTCGACGAGCCACATTAGATTCGGTCAGCAAAAAAGCGGCTTTACGGCAGGCACCATCACTAGGCTGATAATAATGGTTTCCAAACGGCATCACCCAAGCTTTCAGCAGTAAATTGAGTGGTTTGAGTGCAAAGTTATTTAAAAAATCTTGCATGCTTTTCCAAAAGTTGGCTAACAGGTGATCCATTGCAGGTTGTAACAGGGCTAAATCATCTTCTGGGAAACCCTGATCGTGAAATCTTTTTAAGCAGGTGCTGGCCATGTACATCATACTTAACATATCGCCTAAACGAGCAGACAGACTTTCTTTAAATTTCAGATTGCCCCCCAGTATTAAAAGCGAAAGATGACTAATTAGGGCAAACGCGCTGGCGGCGCGATTTAATTTTTGGCAGTATCTTTGAATGATGCGTTGATCGGGAGCGCTACTGAAACGTCCGTCGGTGATGGCGAAAAATAGGCTTTTGCTGGCCATGCTTGCTGTCCAAGCGAACTGTTGCCACAATAACTGATCAAATTTTTCTAAATTTTTATTTTGGATGGCGGTAAAGAGTTCATACAAATAAGGATGGCAACGCATTGCTCCCTGACCAAAAATGATGAGAGAGCGTGTGAGAATATTTGCGCCTTCGACAGTAATCGAAACAGGGACCCCTTGAAAACCTCTTGCTAATACATTGTTAGGCCCCATCATCACGGCTTTACCCCCATGGATATCCATGGTATCTACCGCAATTTGTCGTGCAAGCTCGGTCACATGACATTTCGCAATGGCGCTGGCAACGGCAGGTTTTTCACCGCAGTTAACACTGAAGGCGGTGAGGCTGCGAGTGGCTTCACTGATGTAGGTTTTATAAGCAATCCGTGCTAGCGCCTCTTGGATACCTTCAAAGACAACGATGCTTTGGCCAAATTGCTCACGAATACGACAATAAGCGCCACTGACTAAAGCAGCCAAACGCGCACCACCACTGGCTGAAGCAGGTAATGAAATCGCACGACCACAAGACAAACATTCCATGAGCATGCGCCACCCTTGTCCTACCATGTTTGGTCCACCAATCAAGTAGTGCAGGGGGATAAACACATCTTTACCTTGAGTAGGGCCATTTTGGAAACAGAGGGTTGCAGGCAAATGACGCCGCCCAATCTGAATGCCAGCTAGATTGGTAGGGATTAATGCGCAAGTAATCCCTAATGTCGATGTATTGCCGAGCAAGTGCTCTGGATCGTAGCATTGAAAAGCCAAGCCTAAGACTGTTGCAATTGGCGCCATGGTGATATAGCGTTTATTCCAATTTACTCTCACACCTAAAACCCGCTGCCCTTGAAAATCACCGTAACTAATGATGCCGGTGTCTGGTATTTTACTGGCATCACTACCGGCATCCGGACTAGTTAGCGCAAAAGCAGGGATATCTATACCAGCAGCTAGGCGTGGCAGGTAATAATTTTTTTGCTCTTCAGTCCCATAGTTCAATAATAATTCAGCGGGGCCTAAGGAGTTTGGAACTGTCACTGTTGTAGATAACACTGTGCTGCGGCTTGCTAATTTTGCTGTGATTTCTGAATGACCAAAAGGTGTGAATCCTAAACCACCATATTCTTTAGGGATAGTTAGCCCAAAAAAGCCTTGGGCTTTCAGGTATTGCCAAACCTCAGTAGGTAAATCATATAATTCATGTGTGACTTGCCAGTCATCTGTCATTTGACAGACCGTCTCAACAGGGCCATCTAAAAAAGCTTGTTCTTCGGCAGTGAGTAACGGTTTAGGTGACTGAAACCAGCTGTCCCAATTGGGAGCCCCTTTAAAAAGTTCGCCTTCCCACCAAACGGTTCCCGCATCCAAGGCTGTTCTTTCTGTGTCTGACATCGTCGGCATATGGGATTGTAAGCGTTTGAGTAAGGGGTTGATGAGTTTATCTTTGCGAAACTCAGCATTTTGGTTGAGGAATATTGCGGCGCCAAATGCAACCCAGAGGACCAGTAAACATAACGTAGAGAAAGGAGCAAATAAAGTGACGATCAGCAGGGCGGAAACGAGGTAGCTCAGGGTTTTTGTTGTGGGATATTGTCGTATTGCAAGAAAAGACAAAGTGGCAAAGCAAAGTATTATCCAACTGAGCGTAATCATGCGTGTCATCCTTATCAGGGGTTCAAGTTAATTATCCTTTTCCGAGCAGCAATCATTATATGCATTTTTTTGTTAACTGTCTGCCAGCATAGTCTATGCTCAAAGAGGGCATGCGGGGATATTTTTCATGCGAACAAAAACACAAATAAAAGTTATAATACTTGCTATTGGGCTTGCAGCGTCCTTACCTGTTATTTTTGGGATACTGCTGTACCAGCAACAAATCGCTTGCATGAACACCTGGGCAGAGAAACAGGGGGTTAAAGTCACTGAGGTTACTTATCAGCGCTCCTGGAGGCATTCTAGCTCTGAGTATCAGCTGTATTATCCATTTTCTGAGATTCCTTCGGAGTTACATGCTTTTTTCGGGGCAATGACGTTAAAGAGTCCCGCGTACTCTCCTGGTCTTGAGCTCATTGCACGTTACGAATGGGAGCATGGACCATGGTTTTTTGGAAAATTAGCGCGAGGCCACTTAAAAATTCTATTGCCGCTTGGGGTATCCAAAGAGCCGATCTTATTGGCTACCATACAAATGAATGTGCAGTGGAATGGTGCTGTAAAAGGTGACTTTGATATTTCACAATTGAAATTACAAACGCAGGACGAGGCGCATACCTTAATGATTGGCAAAGGGGCGGGGGATTTCAAGTATCGGAGTGATGTTCACTGGCATACGCACATTCAGTTAGATGCGCTAGCCTATGAGGAATATCAACTACCACTGTACCGTCTAGAATCTTTGAGCATAGATAAGCATCAAGCGTATTATCCTGCCATAGATTGGTTAGGTTCCTCACACCTTAAATTAAATGAATTAAAGTTCATGATGCACCAGAATCCCTGGTTATTAAAAAAGATTTCCTCCGAAACCAATACACAATTGGTTGGCAAAAACATAAATGTTAACTGGCTAGCAAATATTGGTTCTATCATGTTGGATCAAGGTCGATATGGCCCCCTACAAATTGAAGTATCAGCAGAGAACATTGATCCTGCAGCATGGAAGACTGGCGCTCAACTGATCAAAAGCTTTAGTCAAAATAATGCGACCTTCGTCACCTTACAAGAAATCAGTGGGTTTTCAGATTTCATTGCACAGTGGATGTCACAAGAGCCTCAGGTGGCATTAAATCATTTAAGTATTCAAACACCGCAAGGAGAGGTTAAACTCCACGGGACATTGAATACAAAAATGTTGCCAAAAAGTACTGAACATACTACAGCAGACTGGTTACAAGCGCTTCAGCTCAAGCTAGATATTGTGGTTTCTAAGAAACTATTAGAATCTCTCATGCTAGATTATTCTTCACAACGGCTCAAACAATCGCATCCTGAATGGAATACCGAGCAGCTGCAAGTAGGTGCACAACAAAGCATGATGAATCTATTACAAATCTGGTTAGAAAAACAATGGATAGTAGAGAAAGACAATCAATATCAGTTGAATATACACTTTGAAAACGCAATCTTACGACTCAATAACCAGATAGTCAGCAGTGCAGACTTTCGGATGCAATCCTAGGCGCCGCGGTTTATCCGTGGCATCCACGCAGTTCAATCTCGCTAGGCTAAAAAATTTTCATTGTCAGACTTGAAATCTATCCCCCCATCCCCATATTCCATACTGAGACGGCACAGTTGTGCGTATTTAAACGAGTATAGGAGAAGTAATATGTCTATCATGAAATGGTATCCAAAAACCTCATTATTACAGCAATTACAACAGGATCTCTGGGATGTGATGGCTACAGAGAGTAGGGACTTAGATACGATGAGCCAATGGCTTCCTAAAATTGATATTCAGGAAAAAGATAAAGCGTTTATTGTGAGTTTAGAAGTGCCTGGAGTTTCTCCAAAAGACATAGAAGTGAATATGGAGGGCAATAAACTGATGGTAAAAGGAGAGAAGAAACATGCTTATGAAAACAATGGTCAAGGTGTGTATCGCATGGAGCGGAATTATGGCAGTTTCTATCGCGAATTTACTTTGCCTAAAACAGTGAATGGCGACAATATTCAAGCAAGCTGTCAGCATGGTGTGTTGACTTTGGAAATCCCAAAAGCTGAAAAGTCTATCAGTCGTCAGATCGCTATTGAAGAGATCTAAAAACTCCTGTTCGGAGTTTCTGAATAAAGCTAAATGGAATGATGTCTAGGCAGGACGGGGATCTATTTTGAGACCAATTGGCGCAGGGATGCGCCATTTGTAGCCATGGATGGCGCTGTCGAAAAATAGATCCCCGGCTTGCCACAAAAGACTGTGCTTCTCTTCTGTAAAAACTTCGAACTGGGGTTCTAAAAGAACGCTTGGTTTGAAGTTAAAGCAAGTCCCCTCGTTTAGAGGGGACTTGTTCATTCATCATAGCTGGCTAGACTCTCTGCTGCGTGCTCGGCCATGGCCTTTAATGCATGCAGGGTATTGAGTGCAGCCAGTGGAGTGAGTGTCTCGATAGAGAGAGTTTGCAGTTGCTGTTGTAGTGCTTTTAGTTGAGTTTCTTCAGCATTTTCCTGCTTAGGCGCGGATGGTGCTTTGTGTATGGGTTGAGGTTTGATTGGGCTCTGCTCTAGGGTTTTTAATTTTTCTTTGGCATGATCTAAGACAGCAATTGGAATACCGGCTAATTTTGCCACATGGATACCGTAACTTTGACTTGCTGGACCAGGTGCTACTTTATGTAAAAATACAATATTCCCTGCATGTGCTTTAGCAGTCACATGTACATTTTGAATGGCCGGATATTGGTCGGCGAGATGGGTGAGCTCAAAATAGTGAGTAGAAAAAAGGGTCAGTGCTTGTTGTACCATAGCTAAATGATAAGCTGTTGCAAATGCTAGCGAGAGGCCATCAAAAGTACTGGTTCCTCGACCAATTTCATCTATAATGACTAGGGATTTTTCGGTTGCATACCGTAAAATCTGTGCTGTTTCAGTCATCTCTACCATGAAGGTAGATTGGCCTTGTGCTAACTCATCACTGGCACCAATGCGTGTAAAAATACGATCAATAGGCCCTATTGTTGCACTCTCCGCAGGAACAAAAGAACCAATATGTGCCAATAAAACCAAGTGAGCAATTTGACGCATGTAGGTGGATTTCCCACCCATATTTGGGCCTGTGATCAACAGCATGCGGGTATTGGTATTGAGCGTGCAATCATTGGCGATGAAAGGCCGGCTACTGTAATGTTCGACCACCAAATGTCGACTTCTGTGAATGGAGAGTCCCGAGTCTTGGCTAAAGGTTGGGGCTTGTAAGTGAAATTTTTCAGCATTATTTGCAAAGGCGGTGAGTACATCCAACGTAGTAATGGCAAGACTACTGACCTTTAATACGGCAATAGACTGGCATAAGATTTCCAATAAGGCTTGATATAAAGCTTTTTCTTTGGCTAAGGCATCCGCTTGTGCGGATAGGATTTTATCCTCATAGTCTTTGAGCTCTGATGTGATAAAGCGCTCAGCATTTTTCAGGGTTTGGCGTCGCATGTAATGCGTTGGTGCTTTGTCTGCTTGTCCGCGGCTGATTTCAATATAAAAGCCATGGATTTTATTGTAATCCACTTTCAGTGTTTGAATGCCAGTCTTTTCTTTTTCTTCTCTTTCTAATTGGGTTAAAAAATCTTGTTGATTACTGCTCAGTTTTTTTAAAATATCTAATTCTGTATCGTAACCAAAGGCAATGACCCCACCTTCTCGCACGAGATTAGGAGGATTATCCACGATGGCAGATTCTAAGAGTGTGACTAGCGTGGGGTGCTCGCCAATGGCTTTGGCAATAGATCGCAAATAAGGGTCACGCACGGTATGTAAGGCTGCCTGTAATGCAGGCAGTTGTTGTAATGCTTGTCTCAGTTTAACCAAGTCTCTAGGGCGTGCAGTTTGTAAAGCAATGCGTGATAAAACGCGCTCTAAATCGCCAATTTGTTTTAATAAAGGAGCAAGATCGTGCATGAGATCCGCTTCTAAGATTTCCTGTACTGAGCCTAAACGATGTTGGATTTTTTTGTGATCGCGCAGAGGGTGATGTAGCCATGTTTGTAATTGTCGCGATCCCATCGCTGTTTGGCAACAGTCTAATATATCTAATAACGTGTATTTGGTATCCCCTTTCAGTGACTGCGTCAGCTCTAATTGACGGCGACTTTGAGGATCTAGTCCAATGTAGTCTTGTTCATTGATTACATGGCATTGATTTAAATGAGGAAGAGCACATTTTTGTGTGGCTCTTAAATAATTTAACAAGCAACCTGCCGCAGCAACAGCATCTGGTATGGTGTCACAGCCAAAGGCTCTTAAATGCTCTGTATTGAATTGTTCGCAAAGCAAACGTTCTGCTTGAGCAGGCTCAAAAGCGTGTGGTGGTTGGGGCCGAGTCTGCCAGGCGCCTTGATACATGGTATCAGATAAGGTAGTAGATAATAAAAGCTCTGTGATCGGTAAACGATGGAGTGCGGAAATCACTTCTTCTTGTGATTTAAATTGTTGTAATTTTAATTGCCCTTTAGCTAATTCACAGTAAGCAAAACCAAAGTTATCAGCATTTTTCCATAAGGCAGCTACCATCACAGACTGCTTCTCATCAAGCAGCGCTTCTTCAGTTACAGTACCTGGTGTCAGCACTCGAACCACTTCGCGTGTGACAGGACCTTTGTTATTCACTTCACCGACTTGCTCGCAAATTGCAACCGATTCACCTAACTTGATCAGTTTGGCTAAATAATTTTCTGCGGCATGGAAAGGCAGGCCAGCCATGGGTATGGGTTCACCTGCTGACTGTCCTCTTGCGGTGAGTGTTAAGTCCAGTAAACGCGCGCCTTTTTTTGCATCGTCATAAAACAACTCATAAAAATCACCCATGCGATAAAATAAGAGCATTTCGCGATATTGATTTTTTATTTGCCAATACTGTTGCATCATTGGGGTATGTTGAATCGCAGACATACAGATTCCTGTTACGAGTAATTATTTTTTTGCTATTGTACTGCAAAAACTTTAGTTTGGGGTTTTAGATAGGTTGCAAAGCAGCATCAAGTGTTAGCATTAAAAACAGGCTGGCTAAATTTACAGGGAAGTGTAATAATATATTTAAGAGCAAAGTAAATTAATATTTGAAGGAGCAGAATGATGGAATCTAATAAACAAAAGGCACTCGAAGCCGCGCTATCACAAATCGATCGACAATTTGGCAAAGGCTCTATCATGCGATTAGGAGGCGATGCTGTTGAGTATAACATTGGTGTTATCTCAAGTGGCTCACTGGGGCTAGACATCGCATTGGGATTAGGGGGATATCCTAAAGGTCGGATCGTCGAAATTTATGGTCCCGAATCTTCCGGTAAAACAACCTTGGCATTACAAGCTATTGCAGAGTGCCAAAAAGCAGGGGGCGTGGCCGCTTTTATCGATGCGGAACATGCTTTAGATCCGGCCTATGCTGAGAAATTAGGTGTCAATCGCTCGGATTTGTTAGTTTCGCAACCTGATACTGGAGAGCAAGCCTTAGAAATTGCAGACATGCTCGTTCGATCTGGTGGTGTAGATATTTTGGTCATTGACTCAGTCGCAGCCTTAACACCCAAAGCAGAAATTGATGGGGAAATGGGTGACTCACACATGGGCCTACAAGCACGCTTGATGTCTCAAGCTTTGCGTAAGATTACTGGGAACATTAAGCGCACAAATACATTAGTAATTTTTATTAATCAAATTCGTATGAAAATTGGTGTGATGTTTGGTAACCCTGAAACAACAACAGGCGGAAATGCGTTGAAGTTTTATGCCTCCGTACGTTTAGACATTCGTCGTACTGGTATGGTGAAAAAAGGCGAAGAAATTCTTGGTAGTGAAACGCGGGTGAAAGTAGTAAAAAACAAAGTGGCACCGCCGTTCAAACAAGCTGAGTTTGAAATTTTATATGGGG
>JAHFQF010000200.1 GCA_023266435.1 Legionellales bacterium
GGACTAACAGCAACGTCAGATGCATTGGCTATTGCAGCGGCCTGCGATCCTAACAAGTCGGAAGGTTACGGTAGATTCATGGTGTGGGCAGGCAATTGTCCAGATGGCCTAGATTTATTTAATCAAATGATTGTCGCACAACATCAACCTGTGCCTGAAGCAGTACAACCTTTTTGGCTGCGTACTGAGGCACAATTAGCGGGTACAGAGCCGATGCCTAATCTCACAGATAGTCTGCCTCAACTCCGTACAGAGTTAGCTGGCAATAGAAGGCATTTGCCTACACCGACTGTACCTGTGCTGCATGTAGCGCCTGCTGTTCATACAGAGCCTGTTGCTCACGCAGCACCTGTCTGTCCTCAGTTTGCTTGTTTGACTGCTGATAAACCTCCTGCACAACCATTACCGCAGGCGCCTGTTCAACCAGTAAAAACATGGACCAATACATTAACATTTGGACTGTTATGATCTGTCTCTGATTGGTGTCTGAGCCAGTGTTCAAATAGTCGCAAAACCCCAGCTCGGAGATTTTGTTTGAGTTAGCCCAGGCAGGAGGGCAGTTGTCTCGCGACATCGCCCTCCCTGGCTGCGATTGGCGCATCCCTGCGCCAAAAAGCCTACAGAGCGATTACATCTCTACTGCTTGCTCCAACAAGTGTTGAATGGGTTTTGCTAAGCCTTTCTTAAAGACTTGCGCATGGCTCAACCATTGGTATTCATCAGGCAAAGATCTTTTTTTGGCCAGAGTGCAATATGTTCCAGTGTATTTCAAAGTAAAATGAGTAAACTCATGCTTGAGTGCTTTAACTCGTTGTGTGACTTGATATTGAGTGCCACAATGTGTGGATAACCAGTGTTCTAAATCTGCTTGAGACTCAAACTCAGGCACGCTCCATAATCCACCCCAAATACCCTGCATGGGACGTTGATACATTAGTAACTGTTTTGCATGCATGAGAATGGCAAAGTGACGTTGACGCGTAGGTTTCTTTTTACTCGGTTTTTTACCTGGGTATTGTTCAGGTGCGTTTCGTTGAAAAGCCAAGCATTTTTTATGTAAAGGGCAGGCTGTACAGTCAGGCTTGCTACGAGTGCATAAAGTGGCCCCCAAATCCATCATGGCTTGCGTATATTCACTGGCTTGTTGTGTAGGCATGTAATGCTCTGCCAGAGTCCATAATTGTTTTTTGATGTGACTTTGCTCAGGCCACTCTGCAATGCCATGAAAACGACATAGCACACGTTTTACGTTACCATCTAAAATCGCTAAGGCTTGATTATCACTTTGCGCCAAAATGGCATGTGCAGTACTTTGTCCAATGCCAGGCAGATTTTGTAGGGTTTCTGCGTTGAGAGGAAAGTCCCCCGCGTATTCTGTGGCAATGATTTGTGCACTACGATGCAAATTACGTGCGCGCGCATAGTACCCCAATCCTGACCATAGATTGAGCACATCGTCTAAAGGTGCTTGTGCCAATGCATCTAAGGTGGGGAAGGTATTTAAAAAACGTTGATAATAGGGAATCACCGTTTTAACTTGAGTTTGCTGAAGCATAATCTCAGCGAGCCAAACGCGATAGGGTGTTTTAGGGTGCTGCCAAGGCAGGTCGTGGCGACCGTGATATTGGTACCACGACAAGACATTGGTTTGCCACCAGCGTGGTGGACTTTTTTTTATTCCTAGTACCGCTGTCATTCTTTTTTAAAGATATCTCCAAAGGGTAAATTTTTGACGTCCTCACCCAGGCCTCTTTCAATGGCTTCATTGACACCTTCGCCTAAGTTTTCACCGTATTTTTCAGTTAAACGATTGAGCAATTTTTTACTTTGTTTCTGCATTTGTTGTTTTAATAATTGATCAAATAAAACACTGAAATTAGGGGTTGATTTTAAGTTAGGTGGAATGCCGGTGACTTTAATTGGAATGGGCGTATTCAACCAATTGTTTTCTTCAGCTTGTGTTTTGGTCATGGCTGCCATGAGATCGTAATCTACGTAAAAGTCCTTTAAGCGAATCGTACCTTTGCCTGTGGTTTCATAATTATCGCCTTGAAACTGGAGCTCAGTATTTTTAATCATACCGCCTTCAGCCATCATTTTTGCAGTCAAGTAGCCAATGGCTGTTTTACCAGTGTCAGCGCGAGTCGTATTCGCATTATCAAGCTTGGATTTGGCGAGTGCAAAAATATAGCTGATGTCAATGCCAGACAGCATGCCGTTGTCCACACGCAAGGACATGGGACCATAGAGATTCGCAACCAAATCTGCTGGGGTTACACCAATAGTATTTAATTGATGCTCAAAAGATAAAGTACCGGCCACAGGGATATCGCCGGCCACGTCTTTTAACAGATTAGCCACGCTCACTTGTTGGAGTTTTCCTAAGGCATTGATATTGAGCGCGGGTTTACTGTGATCGACTTTAATTTTTCCCTGATAAGACCCTTGGTAGAGTGCCAAGTTGAGATCAGGCATGTCTGCCACTTGATTACGATAGAGCAGACTGGTTTTTAGGGTGTCGATCTTAATGCCTTGAGGTAAAACGACTTGTTTCCCTGCCAATGCTAAGACGGCAGAGGGGTTTTGGCTAAGATGCTCAATTTTACCTGTCACGTCAAACTCACCTAAGCCTAAGAGTATGCCTTGAAATAGGTGAATGGTGAGATTGTCTCCAGCAGGCATGTACTCTAATGCAAGCTTTATTGAGGACTGACGCTCAGGATTACCAGCTGTTAGTAGGCTATTTTTCAGTGTGGCGTCAGAAAAACGGATGTTACCGGTGTTGGTATCAAAGTGCAGTTGACCGGACAGATCGACAGAGGTTGAGAGATCAGGATTTTTTGCGGTGATGTCTGCTTTACATTGAATCGGAAAGTTCTTATCTGGCTCTACGTCTGTGAGGTGCAGATTAAAGTGTTGTACTTGATAGGTTTTATGTGCAAGCTCATCAGAGAAACTCAAATTGGCTTCTTTGATCTGGAGTTGATTTAAGGTGAACTGCTCAAACAGGGCCAGCGGAGCCAGTGCGGGTGAAGCTGGCTCTGTAGAAGGTGCGCTAGGAGAGTGACTAGCTTGACTCATGTCTGACCAGTTATTGATGCCTCTGGCATTGATCTGTAAATGCACAGTGGGCTCTTTGATTTCTATGCTGCTTACCTTGAGTTTCTTGGATAACAGTGCACGAGTATCTACTTGTAGCGCAATTTTATTGGCATTCAGAAAGTCTTCTTTAAAGCCGGGTGCATTGCCTAAGGTGATTTGATTAATTTCTATCGCAATACTTGGAAAGAGAGTCCAACGGATATCGCCGGCAATGGTAAGTTTTCTGCCTGTTTTATCAAAAACTGCTTGTGCAATCTCATCCTTGAATTGATTGATATCAAAATAATGAGTTAAGTAATAAAACCCGCCTGCAACAGCGAGAATCAGAACCAAAAAGAGTCCCAGCAACCATTTAAGTAACATCCTCATCCTAAATCCCTTAAAAATTAAATGGATTTAGTATAGCAAGACCCTTTGACAGACTCCAACCGCATTGCCCTGGTAGCCATGAACATTTGCAAAAATAGGCATTTTTTGGCACAATGCTTGGTTTTGCAGTTTGAGATATAGCTCATGAATTCTATTCGTAGTTTTGCTTTAAGAGCGGGCCGAATCACAGATGCCCAAACCAAAGCAATCGAGACACTCATGCCAATCTATGCCATACCTTATCAGGAGGGACCTTTAGACTGGGCAGCAGTCTTTGATCGTAAACCCTTAGTGCTAGAAATTGGTTTTGGTATGGGGGATAGTCTGGCTGCTATGGCAAAAGCAAACCCACACCTTGGCTTTATTGGGGTCGAAGTGCATTTGCCAGGCGTAGGGCGATTATTACGATTGGCAAAAGAGC
>JAHFQF010000201.1 GCA_023266435.1 Legionellales bacterium
TGCTTTATTTCCTGATGTTAGCATTGGTGACGCACCACCTGCGGGAGGTGACAAATGAATAAAAGTCCACGTGTTAAACGTCACGAACGCTTACAAAAACGGATGAAACGCAAAGGGTCGGAAGGTTTGCTACTCACGGCGTTGATTGATATTTTTGCCAATTTATTGTTCTTTTTGTTGGTTATTTCTCAAAATCCGAGCAAATTACCTAACTTAGCAGACTTGCATTTGCCATCATCAACTGCAGAGAAACTACCCAAAGAAACATTAGTTATTTTGGTCACCAGTAAAGATATTTTAGTGCAAGACATGAAAGTCACCTCAGTTGCTGATGCCATGTTAATCAAGGATGATATTATTCCTTCATTAACAACTGAACTAAAGTTTCGAGCCGCTAAAACAGTTGCGCCATTAAATGAACAAGGCGTTCCTGAGCGCGAGATTACTATTTTGGGTGACAAAAACGTTCCTTATAATGTCTTGCGTAAAGTTATGGCGACATGTAGTCAAAACGACTACTCAAAAATGTCCTTCGCCGTTGCAAGTGGAGCAAAACAGCCATGATAGCCACTCCTATAATGGTCAGTTCACAATTACCTTGGGATGCCACGCCAGAAGATGCTCGGCGTACCCGACGTATTAATGCCGTGGCTTTAGCAATTGGCATATTAACATTTATTATTGTGCCTCAGCTTAAGCTCCCTAAACCAGAGCGTAGTACTGAAGTCACTCCTGAACGTATTGCGCGAGTGATTCAAGAGAAGAAAATTGAGCTTCCACCTCCCCCACCTGTGGTTAAAAAGCCAGAAGTGAAAAAAGAAGAGAAGCCCACTGAAGCTGTCGTCAAAGACAAACCGAAGCCCGCAGAAAAGCCCGTTGAGGATCATGTTGCGAAAGTAAAGCCCGTTGAGGATCATGTTGCGAAAGTCAAACCCACAGAATCGCAAGTTAAAACTGCTAGAACTAAAGCGGAAGCTGTCGCTAAAGATTCTGGGTTTGACGCGCTTGCAGACCTTCGTGACACAGAAATCGCTGCCACTAGTAAGTCCCCAAGTACAGGTGGTGGCCTCCAAAAAGACAATGGCGGCCCTGCGGGTACGAGCCGTAACATGATTGGTAGTAAAGCAGGTGCTGGTTCTGGCGGCCTCGCTTACAACGGTGCATCTAGTACAGGTTTTGGTGGTGGAGTTGCTGGAGGTTCAGGCAGCAAAGGCAACCATAATCTGGGCGTAAAAGGCACTCAAAATGTAAAAGGTGGTCTCATTGGAGCATCGGGTAATGGTGCTTCTGCGGGTCGTAGTGATGGCGAAGGTAAAACGCGTGGTGAAGGTGGTATTGGCAAACGGACGACAGAAGATATTCGTCGTATCTTCGACCAAAACGGTGGTCGTCTCAACAATGCTTACCAACGCGCCTTAAAAGATGACCCAAGCATGGAAGGTACAGTCAGACTTAAACTGGTTGTTGATCCAAGTGGTAAAGTCGTGAGTTGTGAAGTTGCCTCCAGTGAGTTAAATAACGCTGAACTAGAAGCGAAAATTGTATCACTTGTGAAAGGCTTTAACTTTGGTGATGACAATGTTGAGGTGTGGAAAGGGACATATCCTGTCAACTTCTACCCTAACTAATCATCAACCCGTAAAAAAGGCGCGAAATTCGCGCCTTTTTTTATTTAACGTATTGTTGTTTAGTGACAATTTATTATTTTTAGAGTATGATTGCCGCCCTATTGGAGGTGTGGCCGAGCGGTTTAAGGCACTGGTCTTGAAAACCAGCGAGGGTTTATCCCCTCCGTGAGTTCGAATCTCACCGCCTCCGCCATATTATTTATGTTATTGATATGAATGCTGATTTCGTTAGACATTCTCATCAAAGTAACTTTGCAATACTCTGCAACCTTCTTTTTTCACTTTCAGGACACCCCTGTAGTGTACAGATATTTTCTAGTTGATTGAGCCTCACACCATGAGTCAAACTATTGTCAATGCGCCAGCTTTTGTCAAACACCCAAAACTTATTGCTTGGGTCGCAGAAATTGCGGCACTCACACAACCAGACCACATTGAATGGTGTGATGGTAGTGCTGAAGAAAACCAACGCCTATTAGACCTCATGGTCAGCACAGGGATGATGCGGAAACTCAACGCAGAAAAACGTCCAAATTCCTACTTAGCTTGCTCTAGCCCTTCCGATGTTGCGCGTGTTGAAGAACGCACATTCATTTGTTCACAAAACCGTGTTGATGCTGGCCCTACTAATAACTGGGAAGAGCCATCCGTCATGCGTACTAAGCTCAATGGCTTATTCGCTGGCTGTATGCGTGGTCGCACCTTATATGTTGTACCTTTCTCTATGGGGCCATTGGGCAGCCATATTGCACAAATTGGTATTGAGTTGTCTGACAGCCCTTATGTTGTTACTAACATGCGTATTATGGCGCGTATGGGCAAGGCTGTTTATGATGTTTTAGGCACTGATGGTAGTTTTGTTCCTTGTGTACATACCGTTGGTCAACCCATTTTAACTGCTGCTGACGATGTAAAATGGCCATGTAATGCTGAGAAATACATTGTTCACTACCCAGAAACACGCGAAATTTGGTCGTTTGGTTCTGGCTATGGTGGTAATGCACTGTTAGGTAAAAAATGTTTGGCTTTACGTATTGCTTCCGTGATGGGTCGCGATGAAGGTTGGTTGGCTGAACACATGTTGATTTTAGGTGTGACTAACCCGAAAGGCGAAAAACACTATGTCGCTGCTGCCTTCCCATCCGCCTGTGGTAAAACCAATTTCGCAATGTTAGTGCCGCCTGCGGGTTTTGAAGGTTGGAAAATTGAAACAGTTGGCGATGATATTGCTTGGATTAAACCCCATGCTGATGGCCGTTTATATGCGATCAATCCAGAAGCAGGTTTCTTTGGTGTTGCGCCGGGCACGAATACGACAACCAACCCCAACTGTATGGCAACCTTAGACGAAAACGTAATTTTTACCAACGTTGCACTCACAGATGACGGCGATGTTTGGTGGGAAGGTTTAACTAAAACTGCCCCCGCTCATTTGATTGATTGGACAGGCCAAGACTGGACTCCTGATTGTGGTCGTAAAGCTGCACATCCGAACTCTCGTTTTACTGTTTCAGCAGGTCAATGCCCTTCTATCGACGCTGAATGGGAAAACCCAAGCGGTGTACCGATTTCAGCGTTCATTTTTGGTGGTCGTCGTGGCGACACGATGCCTTTAGTCGTTGAGGCGATTGACTGGCAGGATGGCGTTTATAAAGCAGCAACCATGGGTTCTGAAACAACAGCCGCAGCCGTAGGCCAACAAGGTGTTGTTCGCCGTGACCCATTTGCGATGTTGCCGTTCTGTGGCTATCATGTTGGCGACTACTTCGCTCACTGGTTAGCATTGGGCGAAAAACTGCAAGCTTCTGGCGCAAAATTACCGCAAATTTTCAACGTCAACTGGTTCCGTACAGACGCTAATGGCAAGTTTATTTGGCCGGGTTTTGGTCAAAATATGCGTGTTCTTCAGTGGATTGTTGAGCGTTGTGAAGGTCGTGGCCAAGGCGAAGATACACCGATTGGTATCGTGCCTCGTTATGAAGACTTGTCGTGGGATGGCTCAGAATTTAGTGCTGAGCAATATGCACAGGTCACTAGCCAAGACAAAGCGGCTTGGCAACGTGAACTCGCCAGCCATGACGAATTGTTTGCTAAAATTGCTGACAAATTGCCTGCGAGCTTAAAAGCGCGCCGCCAAGAACTCGGTGATAAAATTGGTGCTTAATTAAAGCCCAACAAAAAAGGACGCTTAATGCGTCCTTTTTTATTTAGACATAAGCTGCGTAATCTTCAACATCTAACTGCTCGGCACGTAAAAAAC
>JAHFQF010000036.1:0-14509 GCA_023266435.1 Legionellales bacterium
TTATTGTTGCTGGTTTTGATGCAGATGTGATTGTCAACAAAGTAGAGCACAATACTTTCGTCTGTAAATTAATTCAGGATTTAGGTGATTTTATTTATACGCTATATGATCAAGATCAGCTGCACTTTGATTCCTGCTTATTTGCATGGGCCGGTCAAGCAATATCAGATTATTTTAAATTAGATTTGGGTAATTATTCACTCTGGTATGATCAGGATGCAAATTTTTCTACCCAAGAGGATACTTTTATGGTTGCTCAGTTTGCAGAAATTGATGATACCCTACTTGCGAATCCAGACAAAATTGCAGATCAGATTACTAGTATTGAATTTGACTCAATTGTGCCAGGTTCGCTGAATGATCATCAGGTCTTAAATGAGTTTGATTCTTCCATGCTGATATAGGGCTATAATAAGTATTCAAAACAGTTGCAGCCCCTATCCTGGGGCTGCTTTTTTTGAAGGATACCCTTCCTCACAGTATAAAAGCAAATGAGGAAGAGATATGTGATGTCTCTGAATTGACATGCCAGATAAGGCTGCTAGAATTCTCTGTCGTTTGATTAAATAAAAACAGGGAGTAAAAATGCCAGTTAGGAAACATCATGATAAACTTTCAAAAACAGAGCGCTTAGAACAAAAAAATGATCGGTGGAGAAAACGTCAGAATAAAAAAGCCCGACAAAAAGCAGCACAACTGGCTGCAGAAAGTGCCGCAGATCCGATTCAAAAGAACTCTTCTTATCTACAGACTATTACTGACTCTATTCAATCTGCTATCCAATCTCTCACGAAATCCACTGGGCATGTTGCCACTGGCTTAGGTCAAGCAGTACAGTCTCACCCTTTATTGACAACAGTAGGAATAGGTCTTTTAACAGCAACGGTTGTTGAGGCATTGAACCAGTACTCTGTGGGCGCTTTACCAGCAGGGGTTGGCAGTGAATGTCGAGAAACAGATATTGCCTTAGATCTTTTCGACGTGCCTCAATGCAAAACCTTCGGTATGTATCAGCAGCTTAATGACACTGTTCAGCTGTTGGTAGGTCAACTCTATGATCAATTGACTGGCTCTAGACAGTTGTTTGATGGGAGTGCTGATTGTTTGGTAAGCAGCTGTAACCCAAGTACGGCCATGAGTGAAATTTATGGAGAATGTATCGAAGCCACAATGAAAAGTGTTTTGGAGTCAATATTAGGAACTGCAGAACGTCTAGGTGATCCTATATTGGATGCTCACCCAAGTGCGCAAGATTGTGTGGTGAATATGCCAGATTGGCGAATAGCTCGCTCTGAAAAGCGTGGAAAAAATACGGTAACTGTGTACGATGTCTTAGTCTCTGCAGTGGAAGTCCATGCTCCTGCATTATTGCCTGATATTTGTACTAGATTTCAAGTTAGCATGTTAGGTAAAGCAGATGGATGCAAAGATACAACAGCGCTTTTTCTTGAAAATGCGAAACGTACTGCTATTATCGTTGGTGCTGTTATAGGCGCAGTGGTTGGTGCTGTCCTCCTAGGCGGTGGTGCGTATATTGGGTATCAAAAAGTACGAGAAGCCGACTGTACAATGCCCAGCTGTTCACCTTGTGGTGAGGACAGCATGTTTCGACGAGCTATGAGGGGTATGGGGGCTTGCTTAGAAGGATGTTTGCGAGCTTGTACAAGTCCATTCGTAGCGTGTTATGAGTGGGCTACTGGTCGTGGAGAGGGTGAGCAAACAACACATCAAGCAGCCGATTCGGCATCAATGGAGCCTATGACGCATAGAGCAGGTGGCCACGATCCAGATCATGTGGAAGTTGTGATCGCTGAAACGCCCGCTTCTCTGCATTTGGCATATGGGGAACCGTCTTCAAATTCTTCAGCATATCCTCCCGTACAGTCAGTCGTAGTGGGCGATTTGAGGCCTACCAGCCAGGCTTAAAGGTCATTAAATAAAAAATAGCAATCACAGCAATGAATGCTGGCCATCCTAAGACAAACCACGCTTTGAAATACCTATGATACAGTGGGTTTTCGAAAATATTATGATCTGCTTGCATGGCATTCCATGCAAGCTCTTTAATTTTTATCTGTAACCAAACAACTGGTATCCAACATAGTCCTATTAATACATAGAGAGCCAGCGCTAGCATTACCCATGAGGTTGTCAGCGGGTAATGTAGGTAGTGAAGCAATGCAAAGCCAGACAAAGGTTGGATAATAACGGCTGGGGTCGTGAAAATCCAATCCGCCAATACTACATTTTTAGCAGTATAGGCCAAATAAGTGGTGTCCTTATCAAGATGAGCCTTCAATAAATAAAAGGCAGTACCCAATCCAGTACCAAATAACAAGGTGGCACTTAAGATATGAATTACTTTGAGCCAAAAATAGAGCATTATCGTTGATCCTGTAATGTCAGGGAGATTAAGGTTGAAATAAAAATAGGAAGATTTTTTAAAACACATCCAAAAGGGTCTAGCCAATATTGAGGAGCAAGACAAGTAATAAACGCTGTATAACTAAGAATCATACCGGCCTGAAGGAGTAAAGTGAGCTTGATATGTTTTTTGGAAAACAACGCAAGACCAAGCAAGATATCTAGGGCGCAGGAAAAATAAAAAATCTCAATACTAAAAGCACTAGTCAGCGGGATTGAGTTTAATATCGAAAGTGTCGCCTCTTTCGCTGACGTGATGAGAGGCAGTACTCCTGAAAATATCCATACCATGGCTAAGGTAATTTTTAATAAAGGTCCTAGGAAATATAATTTCGCATGCCATCTATCTTGTACATGGCTTGGTTCTAAAAGGAGCCTTTCATCCATTTTTTTAGGATGGATGCCAGTGACTTGTGCGCAATGTACTGAAGAAGCTTGGTTACCATAATCAAGCATTTCTAAAGCCGTATTGTTCACAGGCAGTTCAGGGAAAAGCGCCTGCATAAAAAAAGTAAATTTTTTCATGAGAGCAGTGGGTACATGAATGATTTTTGCGCGCCTAAAGCCCAACCATTGACGATATTTGATTAAGATATGCTCATAAGGAATGGCTTCTGGTCCGACAACATTCAAAGTTTGTTGAAAACCACGGTTGCTTTCTACAACCGTCCGTACTACCTCACATAGATCTTGCATATGGATTGGAGAGAAAGGCTGTTTTCCGCTGCCCACCACGGGAATAAAGAAAGGTAGGCTCGCTAATGCTCGGATGAGAGAGGTGCCCCCATATGAGCCATAACAGTACACAAGAGAAGGTCTTAAGATACACCAGTTAAAGTCCATCTTCATCAGAGTAGACTCGGCATGAAATTTACTGGTTGCGTAATCAGTGGGCGCTGTTTGATCTGCACCCAGTGCAGAAATATGGATTAATTTAATCGATTGATTCGAACAAGCTTGAAAGAGCGCACAAGGCGTGCGTACGTGAATTGCCTGCATAGCAGACGGTGTTGTTTCTAAAATGCCGACACAATTGATCACGACATCGATAGATTTTAAACGTGGCTCCCAGATAGTAGGATCTGTATCGTTTAAAAAGTCACAGGCGATGACAGACTGTTGTGGATAAAGCTGTTTACCTTTTCGAATATCCCTAACACAAATAGTGATTTTATGTTGTTGTGCAAGCAAATGGTGAGTAATGTGAGTACCTATGAATCCACTTGCACCAATGATTAAAATATGCATGCATTGTCCAAATAAACATAATACAAGTGCTATTTAGTATAATCTGAACTTGGAGTTTTGCACCACGCCAAGATGCAAGTGTAGCGGCCGGTCTCTGTGCCGGCCTGCTAGAAGTTAATTAGACTAATTTTCTCAGTATTAACCCTTTTAAATACAAACTTTCGGGAAAGAAAGTGACAATAGGATGATCGGTATCCTGACGTAAATGTTGGATAATTTGCATCTTAGCATTGGCTTCCCAACAGGCTTCGTGCACGGTATGTTCAAACTCTGCAGCAGAGACAGTGCCACTGCATGAGTAAGTGATTAAATACCCACCAGGTCGCAATAATTTTAAAGCCATTTTATTTAAATGGCGATAACCCTTTAAACCGCGTAATTTCTGAGATTTTGATTTGGCGAGTTTAGGTGGATCCAGAATGATGGTATCAAACTGTCTACCTGCTGTATGTAGCTCTCCTAAAGCATGGAACATGTCTGCTTTGATTAATTCAAAAGATTTTTCTGAAAGGTGGTTGAGCTGGATATGTTTTTTAATGCCGTCTAAGGCTGCTTCACTGGCATCAATGCAGGTAATATGTTTAACATTGCTATTTAAAGCAGCATGGATAGAAAAACCGCCCGTATACGTACATACATCTAGCACATCGCCTTTTGCATGAGTAGCAGTGATCTGACGATTTGCACGTTGATCTAAATAAAACCCGGTTTTTTGAGCAGCGCTTTTTCCGGTGAGTGCATAAAATTGAGCAGCACCCTCTTTAAAAACAATGTCTGTAGCAGGTTCTGAGAGCCAGCCAGACGCCGTGCGAACAATGCCTTCACGACTTAACATGCTTTCATCACTGGCATCCCAAAAGTGCTGGATATCTTGTGTTTTAAGCCACTCGATCACGTCCGCCTGGATATGATGTGCAAATAAACTATTGCATTGTAAACTGGCTGTGTGACCAAAACGATCTACAATGAGTCCTGGTAAACCATCTGCTTCTGCAAACACTAATCGTATGGCTGTTTCTTTGGGGTGCGTCATTGTACGTTGTTGCACGGCTTGTTGTAAGCGCGTCGTCAGCCAGTGTTTCCAATCTTGGATGGGTGTTTGAGATAGCATACGGATGGCGATTTGAGATTGAGGATTATAATACCCTGTACCGACACAAGTGCCAGATTGATTAAAAACTTCTACAAGTCCAGCGCTGTCAATTTTGGAGGCACGCAAGGCGCCACTGAAAATCCAGGGATGCCCAGACTCAAGTTTTTGCAGACAACTGTTTGTAACCTCTATGCGGCCCAACAAATTAAACCATGAAACTGACATATTTTAGACCCGCCATGCTTTTTAAAAGAGTCATTGTACTCTATTACAAAAGACTCTTCATGACTGATTAGATATCAAACAGTCAAATTGACAAGCGCTGAGCGTTATTATTACTATCTTGGCTAGGTTTGAAACTTGGAATCTATTGCATGTGCATGCATAATGACTACAGATTAGGGGTTTTGATATGAGTTTACTTTCTGTCTGGCGAGCCATTTGCCCTATCCAGCGTCATGAGGTCAAAAAATTTCTTTCTCTGGCTGTGCTCATGTTTAGTGTGGTTTACAATTATTCTTTATTAGATGGTGTGCGTGATACTTTGATTGTGACCTCAATGGGAGCAGAGGCACTCAATGTCATGGATTTTTATGGAGTACTTCCTGCTGTCTTCATACTGATGCTCGTCTACATCAAAATGACAGACTATTTAAAGCGACAGACCATTTTTTATACCTTTTCTTTGTTTTTCTTAGGGTTCTATATACTATTTGCTTTTTTCCTATACCCGAACCAAGATCGCATTCACTTGGATACAGCACAGGTGGCACATTATGTGTCATTATTCCCTTATTTTAAATGGCAGCTCATCGCTTTAGGTAAATGGTCATTTACCTGTTTTTATATTATGACAGAGCTGTGGTGTGCCATGATGTTAAATTTATTATTTTGGGAGTTCGCCAATCATATCACGCACGCTAAAGAAGCTTTACGTTATTACCCTTTATTGGGCTTTCTCAGCAACTGGGCGGTGGTACTCTCTGGTTATACGTTATCTATTATTTCACATACAGATACCCATAAAATCGATCACAATGATCACATCATGCAGACTATCATCCTATGCGTAATATTAGCTTGTATTGCCGCGATGAGTACCTACGCTTGGATAGGGAGGTACATTTTAACAGATGCCACATTATGCGCTCCAAAAAAAGAAACAGAAACACACTCTACTCATCAGTCTCTATGGCAAAGTATTCAAATGTTAATCACTTCAAAGCAACTGCGTTGGATAGCGTATTTGGTATTCTTTTATGGGATTGCTAGCAGTTTTGTAGAGGCACCTTGGAAGGCAGCTATCAAAGAGGCATATCCCACAGAGATCGCTTACACACAATTTGTAGGGGCTTTTTTAAAGTGGAAAGGATTGACTCTCATGCCGGTCATGTTGCTCGGTAGCGTTGTGATCCATCGATTTGGCTGGTTCATCGGCGCCATGACAACTCCCGCCGTTATCTTAATCACCGGCATCATTTTTTATGCATTTATAATTTTACATCCTTTTGTGGGTGGTTTGGTTTCTTTAGCGGTGATGGTTGGCTCTGCGCAAATTATTCTCAGTAAAGCAACCAAGTATTCTATGTTTGATGCAACCAAAGAAATGCTCTATATTCCACTGAGTCAAACATTGCGGACTCAGGGAAAATCTGCCATAGACATGGTCGGTAGTCGGTTTTCTCGATCGGCGGGGGCTTTTTTTCAATCCGCAATTTTTATGTGTTTCCCTATGTTAACCTATCAGGACATTATTGTTTATTTGGCGGGTATTTTTTTACTCATCATGATAGCTTGGATAGCGACATTGGGAAAAATTCATCGTGAATATACCCAAGATACTTCAAAATGCGTAGTTTATAGCAAAGCGGATTTAGCCAGATGAAGTTTTCCGAACCAAGGAATAGTCGATACTATTGCGAGGTGAGGAAGGCTGCAGATGGTTAAATTCGAGCAGCTAGAAACATGTATTTTGGAGTTTCTTGGGTAGATAAGACACAGCTCCCGTAGCTTTTGAATTCATGGAGTTTCTATGCAAAAACAAATTATTCACACGGCTTTGGCCCCACAACCGATTGGTCCTTATAATCAAGCAATACGTTGCCAACAGTTTATTTATACTTCTGGGCAGATTCCAGTCGATACTAGAACAAACACAGTGTGTTCCGGTGGAATCACTGAACAAACGACTTTAGTCCTACAACATCTCAAAGCAGTGCTTGAAGCAGGTGGCAGTGCTTTAGAACAAGTGGTCAAAGTGACTGTATTTTTAAAAGACATGAATGATTTTTCTGCCATGAACACAGTGTATGGACAGTTTTTCGACGCAGCAACGGCGCCTGCACGTACCACGGTAGAAGTGTCTCGGTTACCTAAAGATGTCTTAGTAGAGATTGAAGCTGTCGCCAGCGTATAGAAAGAGGCGTGATGCGCCTCTTTACTAAATGCGAGTTACATACGATCAATAGTTTGTATTCCTAAGAGATCTAGTCCTTGTTGTAAAATTTTGGCTGTGATACTGCACAATAATAATCGACTGTCACGTTCTAAGTGTGCTTCTGGTTTTAGAATCGGACAGTGCTCATAGAAACTGTGGAAGCAGGTAGCCAGTTCGCATAAATAATGACAAAGATGGTGGGGGGCTAACTCTTTGGCAACCAACTCGACGATGTCAGGGAAAGCAAGTAATTTTAAGCCGAGTTGATGCTCTATGGCATCTTTTAACTGCACAGAGCCTGTTTGTGGTAGAGAGAGGCCTTGAGCTTCCGCCTTTCTGAAGATGGCTTGGATACGGACATAGGCATTTAATAGATAGGGTGCGCTGTTGCCATCAAAAGACAGCATGCGATCCCAATCAAAAATATAATCTTTCACACGCTCAGAGCACAGATCGGAATACTTAATAGCACCTGTGCTAATTGTATGCACAATGGATTTTTGTAATTCCGTAGGCAGATCTGTTTTTTTCTCTGACAAAATAGCAGCCGCGCGTTGCTCTGCCTCATCTAAAAGATCAACTAGTTTAATGGTCTCACCACTGCGAGTTTTAAAAGGTTTTCTATCAGGGCCTAAGATGGATCCAAATGAGGCATGTTCTAATTGTACACTGGGGTTTACCCAGCCTTGTTTGTGTACTGCTGCAAACAACATGGCCATGTGTTGTGATTGTCTTGAATCGATGACATAAATTAATCGAGTGGCTTTCAGTGTTTTTAAGCGGTATTTAGCAGCAGCCAAATCTGTTGTGGCATACAAATGCCCACCATCTGATTTTTGAATAATCATAGGGGTAGGATTTTCGTCTTTATCTTTGAATCCCTCTAAGAACACAACGATGGCACCTTCACTGTGTGTGGCTAAGCCGGAGGACAGTAATTCAGAGACAATCCCAGGTAGCATAGGATTATAGGCGCTTTCACTTTTAATATCCGCGTCGGTCAATAAGACATGCAGGCGTTGATAAATTTGATTAAAATACTGTTGGCTTTCTGTAACCAATTTTTTCCAAATGGATACTGTTTCTTGATCACCACCTTGTAGCAAGACCACGCGCTCACGGGCCCGCTTAGCAAAGTCAGGATCATTATCGTAGTGCTGTTTGGCTGCCTGATAGAGCGAGTTCAGCTGCGCCATGTTGGTCGCGGGTTTTTGGCTAGCGTTTGTGTCTAAAATTTCCTGAATGAGCATACCAAATTGAGTACCCCAATCGCCGAGGTGGTTTTGACGAATCACCTCATGGCCAAGCAAAGTTAAGACACGTGCAATCGAGTCTCCAATGATCGTAGATCGTAAGTGTCCTACATGCATTTCTTTAGCAACATTGGGACTACCATAATCGATAACGACAGTCTGTGGCTCCTGTCTGCCTACGCCACCTCTTGGATCAGCCAGCAATTGATCAAGTTGCTCATTTAAAAACTCGGCTTTTAAAAAAACATTGATAAAGCCTGGCCCAGCGATCTCAACACGGGAAAAAAGATCTTCGCTTTGTAATTTCTCAAGCGTACGTGTGGCGACTTCTCTGGGATTTAACTGGAGTTGTTTGGCAAGTCCCATCGCAAAATTTGCTTGAAAATCGCCCAAGTCTGCACGAGGCGTGGGTTTAATCACTGGATCGATCGGCATGAATTCTTCGCCAAAAGCGCGAGCAATGGCAGCTTGAAAACGCTGGATAATGCGTAGTTTTAATGACATATGTTTGACCATTAACTAAGTTATTGACTAGATTACACACGATTTTAACACATTATTGGAGGGTGTTGAGAAACCTATTGTAGAAATCGAATCAGTTTGATGGCCACAAAAAAGAAACCTAAACTTAAGGTCACGCTGAGGATTGCATAAAATAATGCCGATCCATATAAGTTTTTTTCAACTAATAGGCCAAATTCTAGGCTAAAGGCCGAAAAAGTTGTAAAACCACCTAGCAATCCTGGGATAAGGAATGCGCGCATTAATGGAGATGTAGTCCAATATAGACTCATGATCTCTGTCATTAACCCCATCATAAAACAACCGATCATATTAATAAAAAGAATCTGAAAAGGGATGTTGCCTAAAATACTGATAGGCAGCATATCGGCGATAAAAATTCTTAGTACTGCGCCCAAGGCGCCACCTAAAGCAATGACCAAGTAACTTGTCCATATCATTTTTTTATTCCTTTAATTTGGGTTACTCTGCTTATTTGCAGAATCTTTAATGTTCTTCGCGCCGTTTAGTAAGAAATTATGGGACTCATACAATGAGTTTGCCCACTCATCAGAGATATCTGAAGGGCTGGCTCCCAAGGCTTCTGCAATATCCGCTTTATATCTTGCCGCAGAGTTTTTGCTAACGGTTTCTATGATTTTAGCTAATTGCTCATCAGTGAGCGAGTCTGCAATTTTTTGTGACAAATCGCCTAGTTTTGAGTTGCCATCTTCATTCGTGCCGTAGTAATTGCTTAAACTATCTAAACCTAACTGCACTTGATTCATGAATAAGTTTTCATATTTTCCGGTTTTTTCTAAAATGTAGGATTGGTCGCCTTGGCTGGCTACAAAATCAGGTGCCCACCATTCTATTGATTCTTTTGGTGCTTTAAATAAGAAGAAATAAGGCTCGCCAAAATCCACAAAGTAGCTAAATCCATACATCGGATCTAAAGGATCACCTGTTGTAAATAAATAATAACAGCCAAATCCTTTAGCATCATAGAAACTGATGGTACAGACATGGTTCTTGCTTTCATAGCAAGGAGCACCAAAAGTTTCCACAGTATAATCTGTATTTAAAAGCTGTTGAAAAATAGCACCGCAAGCTTGATTACCTTCTGATAAACCTGCGCTCATAGCGTCTATGCGATAGCGATGTCCTTCCAGTTCACTACCGATGGGATAGGGGATTTTGTCCCTGAAATATAAATCATTGACGGTATCTCCGTTGTAATCAATATAAGCTTTCCTTTTATTGACTACATATTTCAAAGAAGATTGCTCGATGCCAGCGATAAATTGGTGATAAATGTTTTGATAATGCGCAAATTCTGCATCTTCATTGAGATTATTGTATTTGGGCAGAGCAATAGCAGAGAGAATGCCTATCAGAATGATAACAATGACTAACTCTACTAGTGTAAAAGCACGGTTTTTGAACATCTTTTCCGCTCCTGTGCTATTTATCGGTAGCATGGTAGCGAAGGTTAAATGAGGATATACAATACTATCTCAGGTGTGAGGTCAGCGGGTGTTTTGAGCGGAAGGTGCGTGGTTAAAGAGAGTCATTAAGGCTCCCATTAAAATAATGACGACTCCTATAATGTGTGAAGTGCTGATTTGCTCGTCTAGCAGTATGACACCAAAAATCACAACGAAAACCGGCTCTAAAACGGAGAGGATAGAAGCCTTCTCAGAGCTGATGTATTTTAACCCCTGTAATAAAAACAAAATAGGCAGTGCAGTACATAGCACGCCCATGCTGATGAGATTGACTGTTAATGATACTGTATTGGGTATTATGAAGCTATGCGTCAATAAAGCAATGACTCCGCAGAATACAGAGCACCCGATGGATACTAAAAAAGTAGAAACAAGGGGGGGCGATTGGTTTTTTTTGGTAAATACGATGTAGAACGCATAAAAAATTGCTGATAGGATGCCGAGTAAAATACCGAGTATATCAAACGTGAACTCTTCTATATCGACTAAAAATACCATGCCTATGAGAATGACTGCTGAAGCAAAATAATATCTTTTCGTAATTGGCTCGCCGTATAGAAACCAATTAAGTAACAGCACCATGCTGGGGTAGGTAAAAAAGACTACCATTGCGAGCCCAGTGCCCACATATTGGCTAGACATAAAATAAAGTATGGACATTATGCTATAAAACAGTGATCCATATAAGAGGGTTTTTTTGATTTCTGACGCATGTTGCTTCAAAAGATGCCTTTTGGGCAGTAATAGGCAACCGATAAAACAGGCTGAAAGGAAAAAGCGCCAACAGAGCATGTTAGCAATAGAGAAGTTTTCATCCAGAATGCGGATGCCGAAATAGCCAATCAGGCCAAAAAATAGCCCCGACAGGATTGCAAAAAATTCACCACGCCTTTCATCAGACAGCAACTTTGTTGATTTTAAAATTGATTCCATTTTTGTAAGCATCCATATCGGATTAACATAATACATTTTTTTACATTGTACACGGTATTTTTCCTTAAAGAACCGGGGGGGCAGGGTTTTGTGCTACGAAAACAGCATTTTAGGGCGTGTCCTTTAGCCCCCCTGTTTTAAAACTTTGAGCAAGGCTCTTAGTTAGTGAACAATGCAACACAAGCCGTCTTTTTGGTATCCGAGTGAGAAATACTTTAGACTGGGTGCGTAAAGAACGCCTTTAAAAGAAGGGGGCTGATTATGAAGTTAAGGCTGCATAAAGCAATTTTCATGGCTACTTTATTTGTTTTCAACACAGCCATTGCTAAGACAGTGAATGGAGACTTGAATCTAGATCATGCAAATTTAGATCATGTAACTGTCAATGGTAACGCAAAACTCACCGACTCTAAATTCCAATCCCTGCATGTCCATGGTCATTTAAAATTTTCACAGGTAGGCATAGCCGACACCCTAGTGGTCAACGGATCTGCCGAGGGTAATGGATTGAGATGTCGATCTGCAAAAATCGACGGTGCGCTGGAAGTAGATAAATTTACGGCCGAGAAAGCACATATCAGTGGTGCGTTCATCGGCAATGATACAATCATTCATCAGAATATGACAGTAGATGGAGAATTAGATGGACGGCATATGACTGTAGATGGACAAGCCATTGTGCATGGGAAACTTAATCTAGAAAACAGTGATTTTCACACGATTGAAGTGAGCTCGGATTATTGTTTGCTCCAAAATACGAGGGCCACGCATATCATATTTAAACACATGAAAAGTGGCAGGGTCCAAAAATTAATCTTAAATGGCCAGACAATTATCTCAGGAGATATTGATTTTGAGACTGGCAGTGGAGAGGTGATTTTAGATCAACAAGCTGTAATCAAAGGAAAAATCACCGGAGGAAAAATAATCCCCCGTTGATTAGACAGCATGCTGTGGTGGTGTGTAGCGATTTGACTATTTCATCATGCCATACACAGCGACATTCGCGCCTGTTTGATAGGCCCAATACCTATCCCCGTAAGACCAATGCCAAAATTCGGTAGGATAATTCGCAAAGCCGACTTGTTCTAAAGCGTGGCTCATCAGCTGTCTATTATGACGGGCTTCTTGCGGAATGCAGGTAGCCTCTGTTTTTGATAATTCCCCCTGTTGATCCTCTACCCAGTCTTGCGGATGCATACCCATGTCCAGTGGTTTCCCTGCTGCATCTAGTAAATATACGTCGATGGCTGCACCGGTAGCATGAGGCGGGATGTTAATAGAATTATCTAAATTAATAATCGGCGATACCAGCTTGATAGTCTCGTGAAAGATTGCTTCGTGCGTCCAAGTGGCATGTGCTTTTTTAACTTTGTTATAGCGCTCATCAAACAGTTTTTTTTGTAATTCAAGGCTGCGATAAGCCTCGTAGAGACAAAAACGGATTCCGGTGGGTAATAAAGACTGCGCTTGCACTAATTTTTCATAGACTGTTTTTCGCATTTTAGTATAGTTTGTATTATTAGGGACCTCTGGAGAAGTTCCAAAAACTAGAATCGTTTGATTTTTTAAATCAACCATTGGTTCATTATTTTCATGAATGGGTATGGCGAGTACTTTAGGATCGGCAATCAATGTAATTTCATCTGCATCTGTCTTTAGAGACATCAGGTCTTCCCCCTATTCAGGCATGTAGATACGCTGCTTATTGTAAGGAAATTAGATCAAATTGAGAAGACTTCTTTTTTTGGATAAAGATTTTTCAGAAAAAGTTTTTTCTAGACTCAATAGATATTGTTTATTATGTAACCCGCCACCATAGCCTCCAAGGGTGCCATTACTGTAAATAACGCGATGGCAGGGAATCAGGATGGCAAGCTGATTGGCACCATTGGCATTGGCTACAGCACGAAAAGCAGAAGGTTTCTTGATAGATTGTGCAAGTTCAGCATAACTACATGTTGTGCCATAGGGGATTTTCAGGAGTGCTGCCCAGACTTGTTGTTGAAAAGGAGTGCCTAAAATTTGAACGGGCGTGTGAAAAGTTTTTAAATTCCCTTGAAAATATAAATGTAATTCTTGCTCGATAGAGATAAGAGGCGCTGTTTTACCACGCACGATTTCTAATTGAGTCACTTTCTGCAAACGCTCGATTTCATGTTGTAGCCCTCTGCGCTCACAAAACTCTAATAAAAACAATGCGTTTTCGTCTGCCACAGCAAGCATCGAGCCACAAGGGGTATCTATCCAAGCAGAATTTAATGCTTTCATCCATCAATCTCCCAAATAATATTTTAGGAATTGGTCTTGCACGGAGTACATGTCAGAAAGTGGAGGGGCAAAGCTATTTGCTACAATAACAAACGCTTTGTGTTCTTGGCTATCCAGGTGATAGCCGCACAAACAACTGATTCCTGACATAGAGCCTGTTTTGGCTTTGATGGTTTTTGGTAAGCGAGTTCTTTTCTCCAGCGTAGACTCACTTTCTCCAGGGCTAGGTAATGCATCAACAAATTCTTTCATCTCATACCCTTTGCGTAATAACTCATAGAGTTGTTTTGTCTGGAGTCGATTGTATCGAGATCCGCCCGAACCATCGATAATTAATGCTTGATCCATGGATAAGTCAAAATGCGTTTTGAGTAGTTCCTTGATGACAGCGTCGCCTTCTTCCCAATGTTGAATTTCAGTGGGAGAGTGATGACGTACCATGGTGAGATATAGACTATCAAACACTAAATTATCTGATCGCTTTAAGGCAGGTGGCAAAAACACAGCCAGAGGTGCTGATTTCCAAGTATGCAGCAGTGTTTGCTCAGTAGGTACTTGTGAACGATCATGTACTATTACTACTTCATTGTGGATTTTTAAGGTAGTAAACAGTGTTTTTATCTTTTTTTCCATATAGAGATCCATGTCCGCAGGGGAAATCTGCGTTTCTATGGGGGGCTCTGTTGGATTGAGATTGCCAGTCACTTGAATACAATCTGCCAGCCAGCTGAAGCGTAGGTTCGTAGGCTCAGAGGTCACAGAGAGCTCAGCGCGCATTGGATAGGCCATGTCATTGTTGACAATGGGTTTTTCATTCTTTGTGTCCCATTGTATGGTAACA
>JAHFQF010000036.1:14519-14939 GCA_023266435.1 Legionellales bacterium
AGTAATAAGTACCTACATCATCGATCATCAAATTGGGTGAGATCGGTGAGGTTTGAAAATAAGAGGCATCTAAAATCACGTGACCAGTGATTGGTGTTTCTTGGAGTGGAGCTAATAATTGCGCGAGATCATCGGAAGTTAAGGTGGGGTCACCGGTAAAGGTCAGGATCGCGTCTTGAGATGGGGACATGGATAGGGTTGTTTGGTAGTGGTAGTCATTACCTAGTGTCTTATAGGCGAGTAAAGCAGTGATGGTTTTTTGGCAACTTGCAGGGGTGATAAAAGTAAGCTCATTTTGGCTCATATCAATCCGATCTGTCTCAATGTCTCCCAGTACATACGAATAAAAAGCAGGTTTTTGAGCATAAAGCATGGAGGATTGCTTAGCTTCTTGGGAAACACAACCGGCGCACATTAAAA
>JAHFQF010000037.1 GCA_023266435.1 Legionellales bacterium
CATCATTAATGTGAAAAGCGTTAAATCTAAATTATTAGATGACAGCTACGCGTATATTCGTCTTTCTCAGTTCCAGGCAAAGACTGGTGAAGAAATGGTCACCCAGCTCAAAGAGCTACAAAAACAAGCACAAGATAATAAATTTAAAGGGCTGATTTTAGATTTGCGTAATAACCCTGGCGGTGTGTTAGATGCTTCAGTGGCTGTGGCCGATGCCTTTTTAGATAAGCCTGCATTAAAAGATGAAGGCGTTATTGTCTATACCGAAGGCCGCTTACCTGGCTCCAAACTCAAAGAATATGCAACCCGTGGAGACATGCTCAATGGCGCACCCATGATCGTGCTAGTCAATGGCGGCTCAGCATCTGCTTCTGAGATTGTCGCAGGCGCATTACAAGATCATCATCGCGCAATTATCATGGGACAACAAAGCTTTGGTAAAGGCTCTGTGCAAACCATTTTACCATTAGGCCAATCCGTTGCCTTAAAACTGACCACTGCTTTATACTACACACCCAGTGGCCGCTCTATTCAAGCCAAAGGCATTGAGCCAGACATTAATATAGAAAACCGCGTCATGTCAGACACGCCTAAAGAAGAAGACGAGTCTTCATGGGGTATGATCAAAGAAAGCGATCTGAAGGGACACTTACAAGCTACGTTATCTTCAGAAAATGCAGAAAAAGAGGGTCAAGCTACAGCGCCTGGTGATGCAGAGATGGACGCAATGCTGGATGATAAAATGAAAGCTGAAAATGATTTGTTCAAGAAAGATTATCAGCTACATGAAGCATTGAATGTACTGAAAGGCTTGAATATTCTATATACTCAACAACATGCTAAAGCTTCTTAATGAATGAACAACTCAGCCTATAAAAAAACCCCGCCTCGGGGGTTTTTGCTATCTAATTACTCAAAAACTCCGAGCCGGGATGATCTTACTCTTGCATCAAAGCGCTCAATTGCTCGATTGCTTTTAATTCAAGTTGGCGCACGCGCTCTATAGAGACATGAAATTTTTCAGCCAGTGTTTTGAGCGGCTCTTTTTCATCGGTCAACCATCTTGCCTGAATGATTGTCAAACTCCGCTCATCCAATTGTTGTAATGCTTCAAACAATTTTTCTTTTTCTTCCGTCGAAAAATGATGGCTATCTGTAATAAAACTTGGTTCTAGTGAATGAGGGCCCGCTAAATACTGGCTCGGTGCAAAGATGCCCTCTTCTTCGTCCTCTTGGGATACCTCATAAGCGACATCGGAATGATATAGCCGATTTTCCATCGCGAAGACTTCTTCAGGATTCACCCCTAAGTCTTTTGCAATCACACCGGCTTCATCCACAGTTAGCCAGCCCATTTTTTCTTTATAACGACGCAGATTAAAAAATAGCTTGCGCTGCGCTTTGGTAGTTGCCACTTTGACAATGCGCCAATTACGAATGACATACTCATGAATTTCTGATTTAATCCAATGCATTGCAAAAGTGACTAATCGTACACCTTTTTGATGATCAAAACGTTTTACCGCTTTCATCAGGCCGATCGCGCCCTCTTGTAACAGATCTGCCATGGCCAGGCCATAACCTTGATATTGGCGAGCAATATAGGCCACATAGCGCAGATGACTTAAAATGAGAGTTTGTGCCGCTTTTAAATCCGCTTTTTCTGAAAAATCAATGGCCAAACGGCGCTCTTCTTCGGCGGACAACACGGGGATATGCTCGATTTGGTACAAATACGCATCGAGACTACCAATCGGCAAACTCATGGTCACTTGCATCAAGTCTTTGGTCATTTCTGGATTCCCCTACTCATACTATAGGACATTTTAGCACTCTTTTCAGGAGAGTGCTAACACCTTCTTTTCGGGGATCAGTTTTTTAAACTTTAATTTAAGGCCTGGGAGCTCCTGGATGTTCGCGCAGCTCACGCACCTCCTTAGATAAGGCAGCATACTGCTTTGCATGTTCTGGCGCTACCAAACTGGCAGCATTTGAAACCACCCACCCCACAAAGGGGATACTGTCAGTTGCCCACGCGGCAAGAATCGCTGACGTACCATACTTTTCAGCAGCAAGCTTTGCTTCAAACTGCTTCCCAGTATCAAGAGATGATGATGCTCTATTTGATGTCTTATTGTCTGTACCACTCATAATCATACTCCTTTTACTAACTATGTTTCCACCGTAACATAAGATTAAAAGCCGTGCAATCCAGACTGTATCATCAAAGAGTCTGAACGGTACGGCTTTTTAGATGAATGGTGTGTTATTTCAACTGTATTAACAGAACCTGCACGCAAGCTGAATCACTTCTTCACGGGAAGGTGGCTGTGGATTAGTGATAGCTTGACCGATAGCCGTACCAGTAGCGGTAAGCGTGTCACTAGCTGCCGTCAATCGTCTGATGGTTTCACGCCTTGCGGTATCCCTAGTTACCGCCGCCACCACGTTATGAGCCAACCTAGCATTCGTCCCGCGCTGCGCTCCAAACCGACCCCAAAGAGTCGTGACGGTGACGTCTACATGCGTCTCTGTTCCAGCAATTACTCTATTATACGCAGCGCCGAGGCTAGGCTCGCGCAGCCTTGCCTCGTCTATTGTTCGTTGCGCGCAAGCGAGCGCGATGCGCTGCGCTCGAGCAAGGTCTGCTTGGCTCAAATCTAAGGAAGCCTCTACTGTGCCAACGCCAAAGGGCAACTCCATGCTTGCCTGAGCAGTTACTGCCACATCAGGATCTCTTTTTAATCTTGCTCCAAAAAAAAGATACTGTACCGCCCCCGCGAGCACACCAGGAACTACATCTCCTCGTGCTTCGCTTGCTGGCCGAGTAACTTCGGTCGTAACAGTAGTGCCGAAGGGAGCGCTAAGCATGCCACGGAAACGCGCCAGTCGAACTGAAGGCTGTACTTCTGGTTGTGTTGGTCTTTCTGCATTTGCCATGATTTAACCCCTATTCACTGAAAACCTTATTTATGTCAACATGCTAACATACGATCAACCTCAGATCAAGCTAATCAACCAACTATTGACGTGTAGGTGAACGGGATTGCAGGTGCTGCTCAGTCATACACCTAGGACGCACAAACAAAAAATGCTATTCTGTTGCCCTAAGACATTGAAAAACACAGGGGGTATCATGGGGGATTATTTAGCGTTGGGAGAGTTTCCTGCCACTCGGCTGCGCCGTATGCGGCAAAGTGTATTTTCCCGAAAAATCATGCAGGAACATCATCTTTCCACGCACGATCTCATCATGCCGCTGTTTGTACAAGAAGGGAAACAAATGCAAACGGCCATTGACAGCATGCCGGGCTGCTTTCGTTTAAGCTTGGATCACGTCTTAGCAGAAGTGGAAACACTGGTACAGCTTGGCATCCCTGCTATCGCTTTATTTCCTGTAATTCCTAAAGAAAAAAAATCTCAGCTTGCTGAAGAGGCTTATAATCCACAAGGATTGATCCCCTCCTCCATTCGATCCATTAAGCAGCATTTTCCAGAAATGGGTATTTTTTGTGACGTCGCATTAGATCCCTATACTTTAAGTGGACACGACGGCCTAATGAACGAAGCAGGTACCGATGTAGACAATGATCGGACCATCGACATTCTGATTCAACAAGCGCTTGTCCAAGCAGAAGCGGGTACAGATGTCATTGCTCCTTCTGACATGATGGATGGACGTATTGGTGCAATTCGCGAAGCACTAGAAAAACACGGTTTTCCTAGTGTTAAAATTCTTTCCTATGCCGCCAAGTATGCCTCTGCTTTTTATGGCCCTTTTCGTGATGCTGTAGGCTCGGCCTCTCAACTGGGTAAAGCCAATAAACATACCTATCAAATGGATCCGGCCAATACAAATGAGGCCTTGCGTGAGGTTGCCTTGGATCTGAAAGAAGGGGCTGACATGGTCATGATTAAACCTGGCATGCCTTATCTCGATGTTGTACAGCGCGTTAAAGAAACTTTTAGAGTGCCTACGCTGGTCTATCAAGTAAGCGGTGAATACAGCATGTTAAAACGTGCCGTCACAGAGGGCATTTTATCAGAGCAAGCGATTGTAGAATCCTTACTCTGTTTTAAACGAGCCGGAGCAGACGCTATCATTACCTATTTTGCAAAAGATGTCGCCATTTTATTGACGAGCAAGATGCGCTAAAATACCTTCTCTCAGGGCGGCTTGCGATACGTAGAAAGAAGATACCTTTAATAACGCGAGCAGCGTCGTTAAGATGACCAGACCGGCTGGAAAAATTAATTGGCGATCTGATTTAATGCCTGCAAGATCAGACAGTTGTGTCAGCGGGCTTTGACTTAGTTTAAACAGCACTTGCTCCGCGAATTGTCGCTGAAGTGGCGCCGCCACATCGCTTGATTGCAATAACTGTAAAGTCTGTGCGGTCCCAGAGCTTGCAAAACAAGCTTGCCATCGCAATTGTTTGAAAGTTGATTTTTCCTCTTCAAAAACATGTGCTAGATAGGCCTGCATGTCTGTGATTGCTTTAGGACTCAATACCCCTGCTGGATAATATTTCTTTTGTAATACAACGCATCCTATTGGGAAGCTTTTGACATACTGACATTCCGTGCCAACCCCTAAAATGACTTCTGTGCTACCACCACCAATATCAATGACTAAGCGTGGCACTTTGTCTTTCTTGCCCAGTGCATAGCAAACTCCACCGTAGATATACTTTGCTTCCTCTTCCCCACTGAGTACCGTAATGGGCAAGCCCAAAGTTTCAGACGCATACGCACAAAAAGATACCGGCTCTTTAAGACGGCGAAAAGATGCGGTACCGACGGCCGCGGCTTGTGCGCAATCGTACTGTTGCAGAGTTTGTCGAAAGTTGGCTAAACAGGCCAGGGCCAGTTGCTGCCCTTCTGGAGATAATACACCTTGTTCATTTAAATGTGCGGCTAAGCGAATAGGCTGTCGCTCTTTACAAAGTGTTAGGAAGTCACCATGACGTTGCTTCACAACGATGAGATGGAAGCTATGGGATCCCAGATCAATAGCTGCAAGAGTTTTGTTAGTCTTCATTCTTCTTTCTTGGGCGCTGTTCAGATTTTAGTATATGCCAAGGGGAGATGGTGCATGCAAGATCTGCTTGCAAAATGTTATAATTTTAGGTGAAATACCAGCTCTGGCCTTATAGAGATAGAAAAATAGAGGATAAAATGATGGCGGACACTCCAGTACAACTCAGTGATGATACCTTTGACGCACAAGTACTCCAATCTGATACACCCGTATTAGTTGATTTCTGGGCTGAATGGTGCAATCCGTGCAAGATGATGTCTCCAATCTTAGACGAAATTGCAAAGGAATACCAAGGTACGCTGACTATCGGCAAGCTAAATATCGATGATCACGAGAAGACCCCACAAAAATACGGCATTCGTGGTATCCCTACCTTTATGCTGTTTAAAGAAGGCAGCTTAGTAGCTACAAAGGTTGGCTCCTTAACTAAGTCCCAGCTCGCTACTTTTATTGATAGCAATCTCTAAAATTTCCCGCCGGTGTTATTTCACACATAGAGCACTGGCTTCCCTCAAGGAAATTTGCTATGATTGCAATGTGGTGGGTTTCATTGTTATAATCAACCATCAAGATGACAACCACAATTCAAATAATTCAACGCTCTATTAACCCTTATCATTAACCCTTTAATAAATACTGAAAAATCGCATGATTACAGAACAATCTGACAATCCTTCTCCAGTTGTAAAAACCACTGGCGTTATTGACGCTGATACCCCTTCTTCACCGGCATTAAAATCTACCGGCGCGATGAATTTATCAGAATTAAGAACCAAATCTGCAGCAGAGCTCGCTGCGATTGCCCAATCCTTAGAGATCGAAAATACTGTTCGTCTCCGTAAGCAAGATTTAATTTTTAGCATTTTGAAAGCCCATGCCAACAGTGGCGAAGACATCTATGGAGATGGTGTCATGGAGCTGTTACAAGATGGCTTTGGCTTTTTACGCTCAGCGCGATGCTCTTATTTGCCGGGGCCTGATGATATTTACGTCTCCCCAAGTCAAATTCGCCGTTTTGGTTTACGTACCGGAGATACTATCTCTGGAAAAATTCGCCCGCCTAAAGACAATGAGCGCTATTTCGCTCTGCTAAAAGTCAATGAAATTAATTATGAGGCTCCCGAGGCGACGCGCAATAAGGTCCTGTTTGAAAACTTAACACCTTTGCACGCAGAAGAGCGTTTGTACATGACCATTGGTAATGGCAGCACAGAAGATCTCACTGCCCGCGTGATTGATTTGTCAGCACCCATCGGAAAAGGTCAGCGTGGCTTGATTGTTTCTCCGCCAAAAGCAGGGAAAACAATGATGTTGCAAAACATTGCGCATTCTATTGCTACCAATTATCCTGAAATTCAATTAATGGTATTGCTAATTGATGAGCGCCCTGAAGAAGTTACAGAAATGGAGCGATCTGTGCGTGGCGAGGTGATCGCTAGTACGTTTGACGAACCAGCAACACGTCACGTTCAAGTGGCAGAAATGGTCATCGAAAAAGCAAAACGTCTGGTTGAGCATAAGCATGACGTTGTGATTTTATTAGACTCTATCACTCGTTTGGCGCGGGCATACAACACAGTGATTCCTCACTCTGGTAAAGTTTTGACTGGCGGGGTAGATGCTAACGCATTACAAAAACCTAAGCGCTTCTTTGGTGCTGCAAGAAATATTGAAGAAGGCGGCAGTCTCACAATTTTGGCAACTGCACTAATCGATACTGGCTCTAAGATGGATGAAGTGATCTATGAAGAGTTTAAGAGTACCGGCAACATGGAGTTGCATTTAGATCGCCGTATTGCTGAAAAACGTGTGTACCCTGCGATTAATATTAATCGCTCCGGCACAAGACGCGAAGAAAAATTAGCGCCTCCAGAAGAGCTCCAAAGAATGTGGATTCTGCGTAAGTTGCTGCATCCGATGGATGAGATCGATGCCATTGAGTTCTTAATCGAACGACTACGCCCCACAAAGACTAACGAAGAGTTCTTTGAGGCAATGAAGCGCTCTTAGTAGACGCTTCAAATAGCAGCCTACTGTTACGCCAGTGAAAACGGGGTATCCGTTCAAAGGGTAATAATGATGCTCAAAGAGCTGAGTAATTGGGCCAAACTACGCAGCTCCTTAATGCCACTTGAACGCTTACAAAACTGGCGTGATGCATTAAGGAGCGCCTATGCATTATAAAGATTTACGGGATTTCCTCTCGCAACTTGAACAGCAACAGCTGTTACATCGCATACAAACCCCTATCTCTCCGAATCTAGAAATCACTGAGGTGAGTCGACGTGTACTGGCACAAGAAGGCCCTGCACTGTTATTTGAAAATCCAACAGGCTATAAAATCCCAGTTTTATCTAATCTTTTTGGCACCAAGCAACGAGTCGCACTGGCATTGGGGCTCGACAATATTAATCAGCTGCGCGATGTAGGCCTATTACTTGCACAATTAAAAGAACCTACCCCTCCAAAAAATCTCAAAGAAGCCTGGGCCGCATTGCCGCTCTTTAAAAAAATCTTAGACATGACGCCTAAAATTACAAAACAGGCGCCTTGGCAAAATAATCATCTCTCTGGAAATGCCATTCACTTACTGGATTTTTTACCTGTACAAACTTGTTGGCCTGATGACGTAGGCCCCTTGATTACCTGGGGACTGACGATTACTCAAGGCGTGAGACAAGCGCGACAAAACATGGGCATTTATCGTCAACAAGTCATCGGTCCTAATAGAATTATTATGCGCTGGTTAGCGCATCGTGGTGGCGCTTTAGATTATCAAGCATTTTGCCAGCGCTATCCAGATAAACCCTTCCCAGTTGCAGTCACATTGGGCGCCGATCCTGCCAGCCTGTTAGCAGCGGTCACGCCTATTCCTGATCATATCTCTGAATTTGCTTTTGCTGGTTTACTACGAGGGAACAAAACACAGGTCGTTCAATTGGATAACGGGCTTTTGGTTCCTGCTAGCAGCGAAATCGTACTTTGTGGCCACATTTATCCTAAAGACACGGCCTTAGAAGGGCCGTTTGGCGATCACACCGGCTTTTATAACGAGCAAGAAAAATTTCCCGTGATGACAGTAGAAAATCTTTACTGGCGTGATAATCCCATTTATCACAGTACTTATACAGGCAAACCACCCGATGAACCGGCTGTTTTAGGGGAAAGTTTGAACGAAGTCTTTGTTCCTTTGTTACAAAAAGCTTTCCCTGAGATTGTTGATTTCTATCTGCCGCCCGAAGGCTGTTCTTATCGCTTAGCGGTGGTTAGCATTAAAAAACAATATCCTGGTCATGCCAAACGCATTATGATGGCAGTGTGGTCATATCTTCGGCAGTTTATGTATACTAAATTTATCATTATCACTGATGACACGTTAAATATTCGCGATTGGAAAGAAGTGATTTGGGCGCTGTCTACTTGTGTGGATCCTAAGCGAGACACACTGACACTAGAAAATACACCCATTGATTATTTAGATTTTGCCTCTCCGCTTCCCAGTTTGGGCAGTAAACTAGGAATAGATGCCACTCATAAATGGCCCGAAGAAACCACTCGTGTCTGGGGGAGAGTCATTGAGCCTTCCTCTGCAGTGATGGATAAAATTAATCAAGTTTGGCATACCTTGGGTCTATAATGAGACATAGTCAGCAACCCTATCGCGTTACACATCGACTTCAGCTTGCACCCAACATTGTGAGTTATACACTGACTCCCTGTGGCACGCCTTTATCTATACAGCCCGGCCAATATGTATTATGGCATACTCAAAATCAAGCCATTCATTGCTCTGTTGCCGATGAGACTGCGGCTGGTGTATTGCAATTTCATCTCAGAGAAAATGCAAGCCATGATTTGCTTTCCATCACCCTCAATGATGTGTGCTTTCTAGAAGGACCTTTTGGACACTGTGTTATCCAAACACCAATACAGTCACCTTTACTTTTTGTTGCTGGAGGCACGGGGTATGCACCTTATAATAGGCTCATTCCACATGTACTCAACCAACAACTGTCTTCCGATATTCATTTCTATTGGGGAGTCCAACGCAAGGAAGATTGGTATGCCTGGAATACACTACATGATTTAACACATAGTTCTGCGCATTTTCACTTCATTCCTGTGCTAGCAAATGCAGAGGCTTCTTGGCATGGACGTACTGGCTTAGTACATGAAGTGGTATTAGAGGATTTTTTATCTTTGGCGGAGGCCACCGTCTTTGCCAGCGGCCCTTGGCCCATGATTCAAACACTGTCCAATCATTTCTGCGCCAAAGGGTTAGCTCCACAACGCCTATTTTCTGACTTTTTACCACCAGACTAAGCTAACGTTTCTTAGGAGTCACTCTCTTGCCATCCTGTCTCTTGCATACCACTGCCAGATGGAGCGGTTTTCAACATTAGCCCTTTTCTAAAGCATTCCGCACTTTGCTCTTTTTGATCAAGCCTCTCGAGCAATCGCCCCAGCTCTGCATAGGTTTCAGGACGTTTATCAATAGCCAAACTAGATGCAAAATAGCGCTCTGCTTTACCCCACAGCTGATTATTAACACTAAGGCGCCCTAGTGTTAACAATAAAGTGGGATGGTTTTGGTGCTCTTTTAAGGATTGCTCTGCAAAGGCAAGCTGTTTGGCAGGCACCGGCCCATGAACCAAGCCATACTGTTCAATTAACGTTTCATCCCAATGCTTTTTGATGGCGGCGCGTAAAACTATTTCTGCTACATCATGCTTTTGGTGTTTTAATAAAACATCTACGTAACTTTTTACAAAAGCAGGGGTGTAATGATACTCTTTGGGCGCGTTTTCCCATAAAACTACACATTGCTCCACCTTGCCTTGGGTTTCATATTGCAGTAATCGTTGTTGAAAAATTTTAGTTTCTAGATCTTGTAGTTCTACTTTGTTTGCTATCTTGTGTCGCTTTAAATCTGGCAATAAATATTGTAACTTTTCCCAATCTTTTAATTGTAAATAAATGCGTTTTAATAACTTTAAAACAAACGGATGTTTAGGCGCCATTTTTCTCAAATGCTGTAAAGTAGCTAAACTCTGTTCAAACTGACCATGGTTCAGCTGTAACTGTGCTTGAGTTAACCCCACAGCCACATCTGCTTTCGACGTGACCTGATGCGCTAAGCTCAAATAGCGATCGCGCCGTTTATCCGCACCCTGCTCTTGTGCTGCTTTAGCAGCAGAGAGATAATTCAATAAAGGTGTGTCTGCATACGCAGCGCCACGCGTTAATAATCGTTCTGCCTCTGACCAGTGGCCTTCTGCCAATTCAATCAGGCCTTGATTGGTTCTAGCACGTGCAGCGCGCTGTTTACGGCGCAACCCATAGGCGGTCACCAAAGATTTTAATTGGAAACCTGCATGTAAAATTTCCAAAACAATATAAAAGATGAGGTATGCAAGCAAAACAGCCACAATACCTAACCACAATGGCGCTTCTATGGTCGTGTTATGGTAAGCAATCAATAAGTAACCCGGATCTCTGCCGACCCCTAATCCCACCAAAACAGCTATGATCAGTAAAAAAATTAAACCAAATACTAGCTTCATCGTGCGATATCCTGTGTTTCAGATACTTCCGGTTGTGTGAAGGTAACCGTTAACATGGGAATAGGAGGAGCAATGTCAAGTTGTTGTAGCGCTCGAATTTCCGTCTCTAAAACAGACAGCTGTTGCTCTGTAATCCCTAAAAACAAAGGCAGTCCCTGTAATAGTGCTTCTAAACTCTGCTGATAGATCATGACATTTCGATTCAATACAGCCCACTTAGCCTGCTCTAACAAAGACAACACTGTTTGTTGCAGACGTTGTCTATCCATAATACCCAAAATCGGCGTCAGCATAGCTTCATCATGATGGCGAATCTTAACCATGGATTTGATCTCTTGCCAAGACTGCACCAATGTTCTGCGCCAAGCCACCATGATTTGTTCCGTATTGGCAGTAGGCACCAGCTCTTGTACTGGTGAGGTATCTGGTGTCACGATCAATGGCAATGTTTCCATGCTGTCTTTTAAAGCACTCAACCGCAACCAAATGCCTTGTGTATCGACAGAATGATAGGCGCGCAATATCCCAAGGTCATGTGCTAATTGCTGCCGGGTGGCCAGCAGTCTCGGATCATTTAAACGCCCCAAACGCTGCTCTGCTGCCATTAACTGCGACAAGGCGGTGGGAACATCCTGTAAGAAATTAATCCGAATTTGGGCTAAATGCACCAAATACTCTGCTTCTTTGAGTATCCAATTCTGATCGACTGTTTGTAATCCAGAGACAACATCTTGTTGCGCATTTAACTGTTGCTGTAATTGAGCAGCGCGCTGTTTTTGATCAATGAGTTGAGTTTGTAATTGAACCAAATTATTCTGAAGGTCACGAGCAAACTGTAGGCTATAGACAATCCAAGCAATTATCAAACACACAGTCAGAAAAATACCCAGCTTTTTGAAACGACAAGCGGCCTTCGTCGTAGTGCATGGCATTGCATTTTTCATAGGCGGCACATCCTTTTTGTGACTTATGATTTGTAACTACCTAATTTTACTAGAACGTTTACGATTCTACTTGCCAATAGTCTAACACAGCGCGCACGATCTCAGCATCATAAGGTGCCTTTGCCACCACCAGATCACGACAAGTCATCTGCTCCCTGACTAACTCAGCCAAACGCTCACTGATTACCACTACAAGGCACTTTGTTAGCCAACTATGTGCGTCTTTTAGCAATTGTATGCCGTTTAGAAAGCCTTCTCCGCTCGTAAAAACTACAGTATCTATTCCCTGTGCTTCCCAATCCCGCCAGACCCGGGCCGCAATGGGCTCAGGTAATGCACGTTGATACACAGATAAATGCTGTACAGACAGGCCTTGTTTTTGTAACTGCTCTGCTAACCAAGGCCGCACAATTTCGCCACCAACTATGAGTATGTTTTGCTGTAAGGGGTATTGATTCAAACAAACATATAAACTTTCGCTGCCTGGCTTTTCACGCGGATAGTCCAGTACAGGTAGCTGCCGTTGCAATAAACAGGTTGCCGTCGACTCTCCCATTGCAAACAATTGCAGTTTTTTCTGCGCGACTCGCTGTTGTAATGCGCTGCAAATATTTTCTGGCAGATAATTCACTGCGTTTTGGCTAGTAAAAATAACCCAATCTGCTTTTTCAAGTTGCTCTAATGCAATATCTTCCTGCACCACTTTCGGCTGAATGTCCATGGTCGGATGACAAATGACTTTTGCACCTAAATTGAGCAAGTGCTGTTGTAATGAAGACACTTGATGCGCAGGACGCGTCAGTAAAGCACCATGATGAGCAAGCGGTGCATGACCTTTCATCACTCAGGCCCGCCAGCTGCTAGCCAATCTGCAGCACCTTGTGCCAACAATGCTTGAGCAACTGTTTTACCGACCAAGCCAGGATTAGCTCCTCGGGCCCTAACCTCCATGACACGCCGCATTTTCAAATGCCCCACACGTGCCGTTAACGTGAGTTGTCGACCAGTCATTGTCGCAAATCCAGCAATAGGCGCATGACAGCCCCCTTGCAGTGCTTGATTCATGGCTCTTTCTGCCAGCACACAATCCGCTGTTTTCCGATGGTGTAAAGGCGCTAATAAAGTCTGAATGATGCGATCTTTAGCTCGGCACTCTACTCCGACAGCGCCTTGTCCTACTGCAGGTAACATTTCGTCTGCATCAAACTGATAACCTACATTAAGTATTTCTAAGCGAATCAACCCAGCCTGCGCCAATACAATGGCATCATACTCACCTTGCTCTAGTTTGCTGACCCGTGTTGGCACATTGCCACGTAACATTTTAAAAGAGAGATCGGGACGCAAAATCTGCAGTTGTAATTGACGTCTTAAACTGGAAGTGCCGACACAAGCACCCAAAGGCAGATCCCGCCAATGGCGGTGCGTCGGATCGCGCATCAATAAAAGATCATAAGGATTTTCACGAACTGTAATACAGGGAATCACAAGACCCTCGGGCAGCGTATATGGCACGTCTTTCATGGAGTGCACAGCAATGTCAGCCTCACCCGTCATCAGCGCTTCCTCTAAGGCTTTAATAAATAGGCCTTTTCCGCCTAGCTCAACCAAAGGTTGATCTAGCCAGCGGTCTCCGTCTGTCATCATAGGGATTAACTGGACTTCTAAACCAGGATGATGGTGCTTTAATTGGTCAGCAATGTAATTTGCTTGCCACAAAGCCAGCTTGCTTTTGCGAGTTGCGATACGAATTAGCATGATTTTCCCATGCTAAAGGATGATAGGCAGAAAATCAAATTAACCAAAACCCCAGTTCGGAGTTGTATACCCAAGATACTTCAAAATGCGTAGTTTATAGCAAAGCGAATTTAGCCAGATGAAGTTTTCCGAACCAAGGAATAGTCGATACTATTGCGAGGTGAGGAAGGCTGCAGAGGGTTAAATTCGAGCAGCTAGAAACAGGTGTTTTGGGGTTTCTTGGGTATAAAACTCCGAACTGGGGTTATTTTAAAATGGCCGTACATTAGCTGTTTTGTGCCACTTTGCTCTAATTTCTTCTTGTGCATTAACTATGGATTCCATGCAAATAGCCTCCCCTTGCTTTAAAATAGGCTGCTCTAATGCCTTTGTGCACTGTCTTTCAATTCCTTGAATACAGGCTTGCGCGGCACGGCTCCGCAATTTGGCAATTTGAGATGGACGAATATTGTCTTCTGATTCGATGGCTCCCTGAAAAGCTCTCGCAGCTGAAATAACCAACAATGCTGTATGAAAGGCATGTGCCACATCTAAATTAGTCACTTTAGCAATATCCCCATCATAGAGATGTTTGGCCAGCGCCTCTTGACGCTCTTGCTGAGGAGTTAAACTTGGCGCTTTAACCTGCTGAGGGTTCCCTGGATGGTTATTGTCTAAAGGCAACTCCTGAACAACCATTTTGCCTAATTGCATCTGATGGAAGGCTTTCTGAGCTGGCCGAGTCATCACATGCTGGACAAGGGGTTTTAATTGTTCTGGACTCACCTCACGATCTATGACGGCCTCTACTGGATTGAGTAGCGCAACAACTGCACGAAAGTCTGCTTGAAATTGTACATCTTGCACCAAGATAGCGGACACCTGTTTCACTGCCTGCTGCACTTCAGGACTCCCTGACCATTGTTGATAAGTATCCTTTGCAATATTAAATCTCTCAAACACCATTGAATTTGCCTGTTGTCTTGCCTGATACAGATCAAACTTTTCTGCCTGTATTTGTGCTAGCATCTGTTCACTATACTCGAGGATTCTCTTTTCAAGCTCTGATTTCTTCAGTGATTCCTGCTCTAATAAAAGAATTTGGGCTTTTAAGACTTCATTTTTATGGATTGCAGCAACCAGCTGATCAAGCGCCTCTTTACCTAAAATTTCTTTTAATACCAAGAGAAAATTATTATGCTTTTCTTGATTCAGCAAAGCCAAATTTCCGCCAGTTTGACGCTGAATTGCAAGCAACATCATGACCACTAAAAAATTCGACTGAGCGCTAGAAAAACAGGCTGGATCCATCATTGATAAAACTGAAACCGTACTATCTACATGCTTAGAATGTGTCATAAAAAACCTCTGATTATCGAGCTGAAACCTCTTATCTCAGTCGGAATAACTAGAGGGAAACTTGAGCAACATATTAAGATTCGTGATGGGTCTATTCATGCGTCGGTCGGCATCAAACCGACCTTGATTCATGAATATACCCAAGATCCTTCGAAATGCATGTTTCTAGCTGCCCGAGTTTACCCAGCTGAAGCCTTCTTCGCCTCGCAATAGTGTTGACTATTTCTCGGCTCAGAAGACTGCATCTGGTTAAAT
>JAHFQF010000202.1 GCA_023266435.1 Legionellales bacterium
TCTGCCGAGACTAAGCATTGGGTGGGCCCTTTGATTTCTGCGAGCAATTGATTGGCAGCAAATATTTCCCCATCTTGGATTTTAAAATCACAGGTAGTGTCAGCATGGAGTTGTTTAAAACACGCTGCAAACCAGGCTTGACCACAAAAAATCCCCGCCTCGCGGCTCCATAATTGAGCTTTCCCTTGCTCTGTAGCAGGTAACAAGTTGGCAGTCATATCTCCGCTACCCAGATCCTCTGCTAAGGCCTGTCTGACTTGCTCAGCAATCAGTGCTGACGAGAGATAGCTGGGTTGTATGATCATGATAAAAGGCTCCCAGGATGACAACGATGTGCTATTCTAAACGATATCGTATTTTAAGTTGAATATCTTTAACATGCCGTGCTCGATTGACTTAGTAAAAGGACTTATGATTGGGGCGACTTACATCGAGTCTCCTAATCACAATGAGCGTCCTGAGGACTGCAGTATTAATTTGTTAGTTATCCATAACATTTCACTGCCACCTGGACAATATGGGAGTGGGGCAATTTTTGATTTCTTTCAAAACAAATTAGACTGTACGCAACATCCTTACTTTGAAACCATTGCGCATCTGCAAGTGTCCAGTCATTTATTAATTCGTCGAGAGGGTACACTGTATCAATTCGTGCCTTTTCATAAGCGTGCTTGGCATGCTGGGGCCTCTTCTTTTTTAGGCGTGAATAATTGTAATGATTACTCGATTGGCATAGAGCTAGAGGGGCAAGATGATGAGGAATACACGTCATCGCAATATCAAATGCTCAGTGAGGCAACGCGTGCACTGATGCAGTATGCACCAGGAATTACATTAGATAGAATAGTAGGGCATCAGCAGATTGCTCCCGATCGTAAAACAGATCCAGGCGCAAGTTTTAATTGGGTTTATTATCGATCTTTGATATAAGAAAGGTGAATATATGCTAGTTAAATTAATAAGCATCGTTACAGTGGGGGCACTTTTGGCCTTACATCTTTGGCCATTACCAGGCGTAATGGCAGGTGAGGCTAGCTATGGGCAAATGATAGACAATGTCATTCGTCGAGTATTTAGTTACTTGGCAAATTTCTTTGGTATGTTTTCCATGACTACCGTGATATTAACAGGGTTGCTGTTGGGTTTGGTGCTCGGAAGTTTCAGCATGCTGTTGCACTTCACTGGGCATTCCTTTTTAGCAGTTATATATGATGTGGCCATTTTTGCTGTATTTTTAAGGGCTGGATTACAACACAATGTCTCTAATCCAGAGCAGGCAGCTTGGCATTTGTTTGATAATTTATTAGCCCCGCTCTTTTGGTATGTTGTCTTTGGTATTACTGGCTGTGTCATGTATGTGGCGGTTGTTGTCATGCGTAGTCGGTTAGACAAATTGGCTGATCCGAGCGCTTTATCCAAAGCACATGGAGTATTGGCATACATCCCCATGCGATTATATTGTCTGACATTTGCGCTCATTGGGAACTTCCAAGAAACTTTTGAGCTTTTGGTACGTCAAGGGTTTAGCTTAAGAATGAGTAATCAATCTTTGTTGCAAGAAGCTTTATATCTTCAGCAGTCCTCGAATGCGAGCAAAGGTGGCACTGTACTAAATAGGGCAATTTTTTGCTGGCTGGTTATCTTAGTTGTTTTGTGCTTCATGGCAATATGAGTCGATTAGCAAACAAAAATGAAGAGTTGGGGTCTGATAATAAGCAGCATGCTGTGCTATACTCCCCCGCAAAATTGAAGTAATCGTTCAACTGCTAACTAAAAGCCGAGCGGCGTGGAGTGCATCCACACCGCTCGGTTGTCCATTGCCCTGGTAGTACCTAGTATGCCTGTTTGCACGATTACACCTTGAAAGGAGGAAGTGACGGTGGACCACCTCGATCTGGATCCAATGGAAACTCAAGAATGGTGCGAGTCGCTAGACAGTGTCATTGCGACTGAGGGACCTGAGCGGGCTCAATTTTTGTTAGAAAAACTCATTACTTATTCGAGTTTATCTGCTTCCAAGCCTTTAACAACCGCCTATAAAAACACCTTGGGGACAGAGTACGATGATGCTTTTCCCGGTGATCCCATTTTGGAAGATAAATTACGTGCTTTAGTCCGCTGGAACGCCATGGCCATGGTTGTGCGAGCTCAAAAAGTAGACGCTGATTTGGGCGGACATATTGGCACGTTTGCTTCGTCAGCGGCACTCTATGATGTAGGGTTTAATCATTTTTGGCGTGCTCCCACCCCAGAAAAAGAGGGAGATATGGTCTTTATTCAAGGGCATGCGTCACCCGGTATCTATGCGCGCTCTTTCCTTGAAGGGCGGTTGACTGAAGAGCAACTAACACATTTTCGCCGAGAAGTGTCTGGTAAAGGTTTATCTTCTTATCCACATCCTTGGCTGATGCCAGAGTATTGGCAATTCCCTACAGTTTCGATGGGCTTAGGTGCTTTACAAGCGATCTATCAAGCGCGCTTTATGAAGTATTTACAGGCCAGAAGTTTAATACCTAAAACTGATCGCAAAATCTGGTGTTTTTGTGGTGATGGTGAGATGGATGAGCCGGAGTCTTTAGGTGCTATTGGTGTTGCCGCGCGTGAGCAGTTAGACAATTTAATTTTTGTGATCAATTGTAATCTACAGCGTTTAGATGGCCCTGTGCGTGGTAATGGTAAGGTCATCCAAGAATTAGAAGGCTTCTTCCGTGGGGCTGGTTGGCGTGTCATTAAAGTGGTGTGGGGACGATCTTGGGATCCCTTGTTGGCGCGTGATCAAACCGGCCTATTGCAAAAACGCATGAATGAAGTCATTGATGGAGAATATCAAAACTGTAAGGCGCATGGTGGCGCGTATACACGCGAGCACTTTTTCGGCGCGTATCCTGAGTTAAAAAAACTAGTCGAGCACTTGTCCGATGAGGACATTTGGCATCTAAAACGGGGCGGTCATGACCCCGTCAAAGTCTTTGCTGCCTATCAAGCAGCCATGGATACTAAAGGTCAGCCTGTGGTCATTTTGGCCAAAACAGTCAAAGGCTATGGCATGGGCGAAGCAGGTGAAGCGCGTAACACAGCACATAACACCAAGAAACTCAGTGCAGAAGCGATTCGAGCTTTTAGAGATCGGTTTCACATTCCTGTACCTGACAGTGAGTTAGAGGCTATCCCATTTTATAAGCCAGATAACAGTACACCGGAGATGCAATATTTATTAGCCCAACGCCAAAAATTAGGAGGCTTTCTCCCACAACGTCGGACTAAAAGTAATACAGAATTGGTATTACCTGATTTTACAGCGTTTGCAAAAATCATCGAAAGCATGGCAGGGCGTAGTGCTTCCACGACCATGGTATTTGTAAGACTATTGGGCGCACTCATTAAAGACAGTGGCATTGGGCAACGTTTAGTACCCATTGTCCCGGATGAAGCACGTACATTTGGGATGGAAGGTCTTTTTAGACAAGTGGGTATTTATGCACCCAATGGGCAACTGTATGAGCCTGTCGATCATGATCAAGTCATGTATTACAAAGAGAGCGCCACCGGACAAATTTTAGAAGAAGGGATTAACGAAGCAGGCTCAATGGCCTCTTGGATTGCTGCTGCAACCAGTTATAGTACGCATAATTGTCCTATGATTCCTTTTTATATTTATTACTCTATGTTTGGTTTTCAACGTATTGGTGACTTAGCCTGGGCAGCAGGCGATAGCCGTGCTAAAGGCTTTTTAATCGGTGGAACAGCGGGTAGAACGACGCTGAATGGTGAAGGTCTACAGCATCAAGATGGCCATAGCCATCTGTTAGCAGATACGATTCCGAATTGTGTCACCTATGATCCGACGTTTGGTTATG
>JAHFQF010000038.1 GCA_023266435.1 Legionellales bacterium
CTTGTGCCAAGTTTTTTAATGTTTCTGGCGACAGACAATAAGGAAAAATCTTATGCTGTAGAATAGCGAGAGCCATTTGTCCGGATCCATGTTTGAGCACTGTGTGGCAAATTTTTTCAGCTCTAACGGGATCGGCTATCAATATCTGATGTATTTGTCTTTTGGCTGACTCGTAGTCATGCCGACGCAAATTCTCTTCAAAAAGTTCTATACTAAATTTCAGCATGCTTTAATCGATTTATGTTATTGATAAAAAACAAACGCATCAATCAGTGTGGCATTCTCATCATAACGGGATTTTTCTGAATTTGTAAAGGCCGCGTTGCGTTCGTTTTTATTACAGTATTGGGGTTTTTTTGATATTTTATTAGACTGATGAAAGCAAATTTTACCTGCAAGTGTTAATAAACCAGAGGAAAAATCTAATGCCAAGCTTGAGAGGTTGATTTCATTGGCAGAGAGCGATATTGTAGCAGAAGGGGTTTTCAGCATAATAGTCTGTTTTGCTTCAATTAATGTAATTGAATTGCTTTTTATTCGTAAGCTACCCTTACTCAAGAGGTGCCAGGTGTCTTGTTTTCCTCGATGCTGCTGCACTTGAGCATTAAAGTCTGTACATGATAGAGATTGATGAGGCACGCTTTGATAAAAAATATCGGTTGTTATATTCAATTTGCTGTGTGATTGATTATTATAATAACGTGTATGTAATCGTATCTCTTCACTCATCCAAGTGATTTTTTGATCTGCTTGTGTGGTCGACAATCCATTTGCTAAGCATTGATAATGATTACTCAAAAAATAAATGGCCTGATTGGCGTTCTTGAGCTGACAATTCAGGTGGGGTTTGTGATCAAAAGTTAAACTTAAGCCATTTTTTTCATCACGCAAGGTTAGTGTTTGTTGGCTCTCCTCAGTAATAGTTAAACCATATTGTTTGGGAAATAAGAGTTGATTCGTAACACCAGTCTCTATTGATTGAGGGCTGGGTTGATTGCTTTGATACAAACCGCCCAACAGATAGCTGCTTTGTCGATGCATTGCGCTCAGTGTTAAGACATGTTGTAATGCGGGAATCGGTGCTTGGAAAGCGCTGTCTGTCTGAGAAAAAGGAGTCATTGTGTCAATTGGACTCTGTTTTCTAATACTATCGTTGGCTGACGACTCGTCTAGTAAAAACCGAACCGCTTGCTTTCCTTGAGGATCTAACGTGGGATTGGATATACCCTCTGTGATGGCCTCGATCAACTCAGGGTGAGGCGTGTAAGTCTTGGCTGGCGAAAGGATTGTAAGAGGCGAAAGACACAGTGTTTGTGAGATCTCTCCAGCAGTTTTGTTTTCCCATGTGATCTCCATGTGAATTGCCTGTATGGTACTTGTGAAACACAAGGTCTGATATTGGCAATCCACTTGCGCGCCAAGCGCTATAGGGATAAAAGGTGTGTGCAATAAGAGGCTAGGATGAGGCGACTTTTTAGACCAAATACATTGCTTCAGTGTGCTGGCGATTTTTTGCTCGGCATTGGAAAAACAGTGCTCTTGTGCATTGTGAGTCAATTGGTAGGCTGCGGTTTCTTTTTCGCTTTTTCCCATCAGTTGCACGACGTGATGATCCAGTTGGCACGCCCAATGTGTCTGCGCTAAATCACAGAGCCAATTCAAGAAGTCCAGATTAGACTCTGTTTGATATTTAAAACACAAAGGAATTTTTTTCAACAGAGCGGAGGATGCTTCCTTGTGTTGTAGTGTAATGGAAAGTGGAGTCAGCATGTTTTGCAAAAGTTGCAAGGGAGCCATCTGATAAAAAGGTTGAGTGCCCCGTTCATAAGTCAAATGATGCACTGGATGAACGGCATGAATGATTTGATGGGTTCCATCATACATGGTTGACTCTATGAGCCAGTGATTATCTATACTGTGCGGGGGGGCTATTTTTACTTCAATCAGATTGCCGGGCTCAACAGGAATGTAAGTGTGCGACTCCAATTGTAGCAAGGCGACAGGAGGTTGGTTAAGTATATATTGTAGCAGACAAGACCGCGTGGGCAGTTTCTTTCCTTGATAAAAAACCATGGTCATAATAGTGAAGGAAAATCTTGTTGGCGTAAAGCTTCGTAGACCACTACACTGACACAGTTAGACAGATTTAAGCTACGACTAGTGGCTTGCTGGGGAATGCGCAAACGCTGAGTCGCAGGGATTTTTTCTAAGACATCCACGGGTAGTCCACGAGTTTCTGGGCCGAATAACAGAAAATCATCAGGTTGATAGGCAATGGTGTGATAGCCTGTGCTGCCTTTTGTGGTCATTGCATATAAACGTTGAGGGGTTGCTTGATCCAACAGGGCATTCAGAGAATCATATAAAGACACAGAGGCCCACTCATGATAATCTAAACCAGCGCGTCGTAAGCTTTTTTCCTCTAAATCAAAACCCAACGGTTTAATCAAATGCAATTTACAGCCAGTATTGGCACATAGGCGGATAATATTCCCCGTATTAGGCGGAATTTCGGGTTGATATAAAACAATATGAAACACGTTAATCACTTCTTTTAGTTTTTGTTACCCCCTGGTTTGCCACCTCAACTGGGGTTTCTCTTGTTTAAAAACCCTGAACAGGGATTTATTATCCCCATTATGTTAGCAGAAAGAGCAGCTCTGTCCAGTGCCGTAGTTACCAATTGCTGTAGGAATCCCATTGGCTTGATTGGCGATTTTTTCTGCCTGATCCCAATTGATTTCGAAAGGTGCAGAGGCCATCATTTGTAAAATGGCGCTGGCAATGATACTCAGCTGGCTGTTTTCTGTATGCTCAGTTAATGGATGGTCTGATTCGAGTAAAATTTGATCAGCCTTAAGTCCTATTTTATAGGGTTGATGTATTATGTTTACAGGTGTTTTGGGTGTCACTAACCGAAACAGCTCTTCCACATTAGCGTCCCACATGCGAATACACCCATGGCTTGCGCGCTCACCAATACTATTGGGATTACGGGTGCCATGAATCAAGTAGCCTGGTAAATTTAAACGTATGGCATATTCTCCCAAGGGATTTGTCGGCCCTGGAGGCACAACGGTTGGCAAAATTTTTCCTTCAGCAGCAGCTTTTGCACGGATGGATTCAGGCACATGCCAGCTAGGCCCAGCCACTTTATCCGTGATGAAAGTATTGGCTACTGGCGTGGCCCAACCTTCTTGACCAATACCAATAGGATAAGTGCTCACCAGCGCAGTGTTAGGATGGTAATAATATAAGCGTAATTCACTGATATTAATCACAATACCCTTTCTGTTGCCGTCTGGTAACACGTATTCAGTCGGGATCGTGACCGTGTCATCCCGGGAGAGACGTTTCTTTTTTAAGCCTGGATTGGCTTTTTGCATGTCTGCTAAGCTCACGTCATATTTTTTTCCAATATCAAACAGACTATCCCCACCTTGCGCTTGGATTGTGAGGATCTGGCCTATCACATTTCCAGCTGTAGGCAGAGGATAGGTTGCTGCAAAGCATCCAAAAGGTAAACAACAAAAAAACACTAACCAATGAATACGCATAATCTGCTCGCTAAAATGTCAATAAACTTACTTTTTGTCTCAACCATGTTTTGATATCGACCATCTGGTTTGGATCATGAGACATTTTTTTGACAAGGTGCGGAGATAGGTCAAATTAAGTGAAGGTGTGCACAGCGAGGTGCTGCAAGACAAAACAGAGCAGGATGTTGCACATAAGCGTGCTTGCTCTCTGCACACACCGACTATACTGAGAAATGGGTGTGGCTACATGAATTTTGCTGTATTGCAGCATAAGTGGGGAGCATGGCATATAAAAAACAAAAACTATCAACCCCTGAGAAATTAGGTATCTCAATTGGTGGCGGCTATTTATCATTAGCCTGGATAGAGTCTGGTCAGGCTATGGCTGGACCTATTTTGAAAGGCTGCTTTCAGGCACCGTGTGTCCAGATTACTGATGGCGTAAAAATTTTAACAGAGTGGGTCGAGACCAATCATTTAAAAAATATTGATACTGTATTTGTGCTAGAGCCCACGAAATACAATTTGTATTTATTAGAAGAGCCGGAAGTGGAAGAAAAAGAATTAAATTCCGCTTTACGCTGGCGTGTAAAAGATTATCTGGATTATGAAATAGATAGCGCCGTGGTTGATTATATTCCATTACCTGGAAAACGGACTGGCGAAGGAAAGAAGATGGGGTATGCGATTGCAGTAAACCAGAAAAATGTGGATGAAGGCGTCCAACTCATAGAGGCATCTGGGTTACAAGTCTTGGCAATCGATATTGCAGAAACTGCATTGCGCAATGTGGGGCAATGCATTAAAGAGCATGAAGAAGGCATTGTATATTTACATATCGCTCCTAAAAGTAGCCAGCTGATTTTGATCAAAAAAGGCATTATTTATTTAATGCGCAAAGTAGATATTAATGCTCAATTTTTATTTGATAATAAAGAAGGTGATGCACAAAAAGAGGAAATCTATAAAGAGCGCTTTGTGAATGATTTGGTATTAGAGGTGCAGCGTTCAATTGATTATTGCTCTAGCACATTACGACAAAATCCTGCAAAAAAATTAGTAATAGGTCCGTTACCAAAAAATATCGAAGATTTGATCGCTAAAATACAAGAAAACCTTGGGATGCCAGTTCAAGCTGCTGATTTTAAAGAATTTCTGCAATGTCACAAACCCGTGTCGCCATTGGATCAAAATCGTTGTGTGTATGCAATTGGTGGGGCGTTGCGACGGGAGGTTGTAACGTGAGCGAATTAGTACAGCAAATTAATTTATACCGACCAAGTGCGGTGCACGAGAGTACCGGACTGACTTTTAAAAAAATGTTGCTCTTTTGGGCGGGGGTGGTGCTGTGTTTGTTAAGCTATACTGGGTTTCTAGTATGGGAACAAAATTCAAGCAAAAAAAATTATGAAAAATTATCCCAAGAAAATGCTGTATTGAGGCAGGATTTAGAGCAAAAGATGGTGAAGTTGACTGGACTAGAGTCAGAGCAAAATGCCAGAGAAGAAATTAATCAATTGATAGAAAAAAGAAATGAACAAGCAGCCCTTATTTCAATCTTATTAGATCAGGGCTTAGATCAAACAGGGGGTTTCTCTCCAATTTTTAAAGCATTATCAGCGCAGCATGTTCAAGGAACCTGGTACAAAGAGATCTTCCTTCAAAATAATGGACAATATTTAACATTAAAAGGGAGCGCCGTAAAGCCTGTATTAATTCCACAGATATTTGAGTCCTTAGATAAGGCAGCACTGTTTGAAGGGAAATCATTTGATACAGTCTCCATGCAGGCAAATACGGAAAACTCTAGTATTGATTTTAGCATTAGCAGTCAAAATAAAAGAAAAGAGTGAGGCAAATGAGTGTTAAGTAGATTGAGTGCATTTGAGTATGCAATTAACCAAAGAAACATGCGGGAAAAGTCCCTTTTTCTGTTAACAGGCTTAGCTGCAATAGTATTTATTTGGGAAATGACGCTGCATGCACCTTTGGTTAAGAGTGTTAAAAAATATAAAAAAGAAGCAGTGTCTACAAAAAAGCAAATCAGTGATACAAAAATACAAGTAGAAACGGTCTTGGAAAAAATTCGCTCTGATCCGTCTAAGGCGTTGAATGAGCAACGAGATGCATTGACTGCTGAGGTAAGAACCCTGGATGTCAAGCTGAATCAATTGATGGGTAGTTTGGTTCGACCCAATGAGATGATTGGGCTTTTAAAATCATTTGTAGATGAAGACAAAACGGTGACAATTGTTTCTATGAGAAATTTAGAGCCAACGGCGTTGCAAGTTGCAAAATCTTCTACCAGTCGGGATAAAGAAGAGAAAAAACCTGTAGTCAAGGTAATGCTTTATAAGCATGGGGTTGATTTGTTACTCACAGGGAATTTTTTTGATACGTTAGATTATTTAGAAAAACTGGAACACATTGATAAGAAAATAATTTGGGATTTGGTTGAGTATAAAGTGGACAAATACCCTTTAGCCTCTATCCATTTAACAGTGAAAACAATCAGCGATCAGCGGAGTTGGATAGGTGTATAAGATCATGATCCTCATTGCCTTACTAGGGCCCATGAGTTGCTTAGCGGCAGAATTGGTAGATCCAACCAAACCCGCTTCTTATAGCAAAAACGCAGAAGGATCAGCGGAAAAAGAGGCCGCCCCAGTTGAGGTAAGCTGGATGCTGAATTCCATTTTAATTTCCCCTCAACGAAAAGTGGCTGTGATCAATGGCAAGCAAGTCGCTGAGGGGGGCATGATTGATGATTATCAAGTGAAAAAAATTGATACTTATCAAGTTGTTTTGGCAGGTGGAACGGAAGAAAAAATATTAACACTTGGCTCGTATCGATTAGAAAAGCAATATCGTCAGTCAGAAATTGGAGCTCCAAATGAATAAAAAATTATTCATGATCTTTATGTTTGTAACGCTCCTTTTGGGCTGTGTTGGGCAAAAAGCAAAAGATCCAGTCACAGTTTCGATTATGCAAGATGAGTTTAAGGAGGGAATTGAGGCAGCCAAACAATTTGAAAAACCTGCCGCTGGAGCAGATGCAGCCATCAATGATGCAATGATGACTCCTGATATGGGGGATGTGGGCGCTTCTGAAGCTGCAGAGAAGCGGTATCAACGTTTTGATTTGACAGTGGATGACGTGCCTGCAAAAGCATTTTTTATGGGCTTAGTAGAAGACACGCCTTATAACATGATTATTCATCCAGGCGTTGATGGTACAATCAGTTTAAATTTGAAAAATGTCACTATTGATGAAGTTTTAAAAGTTGTTAGAAACATTTATGGATATGAGTATAAAGTCAGTGAGATCGGCTATGAGATCTTGCCGGTTGCCGTACAAACAAAAATTTATAAATTGGATTATTTGTTTATGACCCGATCAGGCAGTTCTAGCTTGGAGGTCAGCTCCGGTGGACTGTCCGGTGAATCCGGTGGTGGATCTACCAGCTCAAGTCAAGTCAGCACTACAGTGAATCAAAACATTTGGGATGAAGTCACGAATATTCTTTCTGGATTTATTGGTAAAGATCAGGGGCAAGAAATTTCTGTTAGCGCACAATCAGGTGTGATTGTTGTGAAAGCCATGCCAGATGAGCACCGGCGTATTGAGGAATTTTTAGACGCGATACAGCGCTCATTAAATCGACAAGTCATTTTAGAGGCCAAAATATTAGAAGTGAGGTTAAACGATACTTTTCAACAGGGTATCAACTGGGCAAGTATTGCTGGACGCCTGAAAACGTCTCAATTAGGCGGTGGAACCACATTAAGTGGTAACGGGATTAATACAGAAACCAGTGCTTCTGGTATTGCGGGCAACATAGCCGACATGAAGCCAGTGACAGGGGGAGACTTTGTAACGACCACAGAAAAGGCATTTGGTGGAATTTTTGCGGCAACCTTCCGTACTTCAGACTTTGCTGCTTTAATTGAGCTATTAAGTGCGCAAGGAAATGTACAAGTCTTGTCTAGCCCACGTGTGTCTGCGCTCAATAACCAAAAGGCTATTATCAAAGTGGGGCAAGACGAATATTTTGTGACGAACGTCTCGAGCTCATCCAGCGGCACGTCTTCCTCTACTTCTTCAGATGTAAGTTTACAGCCATTTTTCTCAGGCATTGCTTTAGACGTAACCCCATTTATTGGCGACAGTGATTATGTGACTTTACATGTACACCCCTCGATTACTACGGTAGATGAGGTCGTTAAACAGATTGTTGTAGATGACAAAGATCAAACATTACCTTTAGCAAGAAGCACGGTACGCGAGTCTGACAGCGTGATTCGCGCTAAGAGCGGGCAATTGATTATTATTGGAGGTCTCATGAAACACGAAACAACTGAGATTTCTACTAGTATTCCCTTTGTGGACAAGCTACCATTAATCGGCAATTTATTTAGGCAGAAAAAGCAAGATAAAATCAAGAGTGAATTAGTTATCTTGATTAGACCTGTGGTTCTGTCCGAATTAAATTGGAAAGCCGTGTTAGAGGAAACTGATCAACGCTTTAAATCGTTAGACAGAGGATTTTATACCGGACCAAAACATGAATTTTTTGGTAGTGAAAGAGAAACCCAAGTCACACCTTAGAGGAAATGATTGCTATGTATGCAGATTATTTTGGTTTAAATGAAGAACCTTTTCAACTACAAGTTGATGAGAAATTTTTCTTAAATGCAAACAATTTTAGTGAGGCGCGCAGTTTGTTATATCTGGGAATTTCTGAAGCGGACTGTTTTTTGAAAATTACTGGAGAAGTAGGGACTGGAAAAACTTTTTTATGTCATAAGTTGCGAAGTACATTAGGTTCACATTTTTTCTCACTGTATGTGAATTGCCCTTGTTCAGATGAAATGGAACTGTTCTTTCATCTGGCTAAACTTCTGAAAATCAGAACAAAGCGAACGGATACTAAATTTAAACTCATGGACATCATTTTTGAAAAATTAAAGTCTATCAAACAAGAAAATAAAAAAATTGTTTTATTAATTGATGAAGCACAGGCAATGGATGAAGCCGCATTAGAAGCTTTAAGATTATTAAATTATCGAGACAGTCAACTGGGTGCACTGTTTCATGTTGTTTTATTTGGTCAAACAGAGCTAGATTGGAAATTAGCGCATCCGCTATTACGAGCCTTGTCGCAACGTATTTTATTTTCTCTAGAATTACGACCAATGAGTTTTTCAGTCCTCAAAAAGTATGTCAACCATCGATTGAGTGTAGCAGGGTATCAGGGTGAGCCATTGTTAACTCCACCAGCCCTATGGGCTTTATTTTATGCAACCAAAGGTGTTCCACGATTGATTAATGTGGTGTGTCATAAAGCCCTTCTCATGGCCTATCGTGATCAGAAGAAAAAGGTTGCTTTAAAACACATGGTGCAAGCAGTAAGAAATACACAGAGTGTGGCTGTTTCTTCGGTTCGGCCGATTTTAGGCGCACAAGTTTTCACTCACATTGCATTAGTTGCCAGCAGTATTTTAGGAGTCACTTTGTTAGGATTGATGTTTAAATTTATCTAAGGAAACCGTATGATTCAGTACAAAAAAAGATGGTTTGATGGGGGCGCAGCAGCTCTTTTTTTGTGTATGAGTGCTTGGGCTATTCAGTGGGCACCATTAAATGTTGCTTGGTCTGATAAGCAAGAGGTAATCCAATTTGATTTTTCAAGCATGTTTCAATCTGAATTCAGCAAGCCTTTTTTGACGTATCTAATCGATCCGGTGGAAGCGCAACCTCAAGCCACACAAACACTTGATTTGCCTAAAATACAACAGTCTATGATTGAAAATGAGCGGTTGCAGGCCAATACTGTCTTGGATGTGGCATCCGGTTTTTTTAGATTGAATGAAAAAGCATTGTTGTTGCAATGGATGCATCATGCAGTTGGCTCACAGTTAAAAAATCTATTAGCAGATCCTGAACCTTTAGCTGATTCTTTCCAATATCAAGCGGGGTCCCAAAGTTATATGTTTGGTCAGAAAGCATCTGCTAGAAAAAGCGTCTCCATTAAAGAGCCAAATCTAAATGCCACCAGCAATGAAGATGTTTTAAAAAGACATCAGCTCTTGGCAGAGAAAAATCCAAATCAAACCAATATTTTTTCTAAAGAAGTTTTTAATCTTCTGAAACAGGCTCAATTTGCAGAAAGTCAAAAGCAAATAGAGTCTTCCTCAGAGCAGGCAGCAGATCAATCGATAGAGCAGAACGTGCATGCTTTTGAAAGCAATGCACAACTAACTATTTTAAATAAAAACAAACCAGAAAAGAAAAGAATATTGCATGATGAGAATCTGGAAAGAGTGAAAGCACTGATGAATGATAGACAGCTTTCACTTGCAACGACTCAACTACAAATGTATGTAAATCAGTATCCTGCGGTTTCTGGCTATCGAGTTTTATTAGGGGAAATTTATTTAAAAAACAAACAATATACGTCTTTAAAAAATCTTATTTTGAGTGATGCCGAAAATCAAGAAAACCCCCGAGAGCTGATGGAGTTGTTAGCGCGGGCTTATATTGATCAGCATAATTATGATGAAGCACTTGCTTTGTTGAATCAATATAACGACAACATTGAAAAAGCTCCAACAACGCATGGTTTAATTGCAAATATTTATCAGCGCATGCAGGTTTACGATAAAGCAGCCACTATTTATTCGCAGTTAGTACAATATTTTCCACAAGCTGGTAAGTGGTGGTTAGGTTTGGCCATTTCCCTAGAAGGGCAGCGTCGCAATCCAGAGGCATTAGGCGCTTATCAAAAGGCACTCAATGACGACAGGCTCCAACTCGGATTAAAGAGTTATGCAAAAGAAAGAGTGGATTATTTAACGCAGAAAGTGAAAAAAGACAGCTAATATGACACTGAAAAAAATTCGCTTAGGTGATTTGTTAGTAGAAACTAAGCTCATCACTGAAGAGCAGCTACAAAATGCATTGAAAGAGCAGAAAGAGCAGGGTAGTCGCTTGGGCTCTACCTTGATCGAGTTAGGTTACATTGACGAGGATACTTTGCTGAATACTTTGGCAAGACAGCTTCATGTGCCTTTTGTAGAATTGAAAAATTTTAAGTTAAAACCTGAAGTGATACAAGTGCTTCCTGAAACATTAGCTCGCCGATTCAAAGCCATTCCCTTAGATAAACTAGGTGACGGATATTTGGTTGCAATGGCCGATCCTACTGATTTATTTGCGTATGACGAAATTGCGCGACAATTAAAAGGCTCCATTCGTGTGGCGGTCGTCAAAGAACGTGAGCTGGTAAATGCTATTGATAAAATATATCGTCGCACAGGAGACATCAACTCTCTTGCAAATGAATTGGCTGACACCATCAGTTTTGACAGCTCTGAAGAACAACAAGATGATGTTAAAAAAGCGCAAGAAGATGAAGACGCTGCTCCAGTTATTAAGCTACTGGAGTCCATTTTTGAAGATGCCGTACAAGTCGGTGCTTCAGACATTCATATTGAACCGGACAAAGATGTGTTGCGTATTCGTTTGAGAGTAGACGGGGTATTACAAGAGCAGATCATGCAGAAAAAGTCCATCGTAGCCGCACTGGTTTTACGTGTAAAGCTGATGTCTAAATTGAATATTTCTGAAAAGAGATTGCCACAAGATGGCCGATTCAGTATGAAAATTAAAAATAGAGCCTTTGACATGCGGGTTTCCACCATGCCAGTGCAATATGGCGAATCCGTTGTAATGCGCTTACTTGATCAATCAAAAGGATTGATGAAACTTAGTCAAATAGAGATGCAAGCAAAAATCAAAGCGCGCATGTTATATCATTTGAACAGACCGCACGGAGTAATACTCATTACAGGGCCTACAGGGAGTGGTAAATCTACTACCCTATACGGTGGTCTCAGTGAGCTGAATACCAGTGAAAGAAAAATCATTACTGTAGAAGATCCGGTAGAGTATACCATTGAGCGAGTTTCTCAAGTACAGGTGCTTTCAAAGATTGGGTTAGACTTTGCAACAGTTTTGCGCTCATGCTTACGTCAAGATCCGGATGTTTTGATGGTTGGGGAAATTCGAGATGAAGAAACCGCTGCCATTGCATTGCGCGCTGCATTGACAGGGCACTTGGTGCTTTCCACTTTACACACAAACGACGCAATCAGTGCGCCAACTCGCCTTATCAACATGGGCGTAGAGCCTTATTTAGCGGCCAGTGCGATTCGCATGGTATTGGCACAACGATTAGTTCGCATGGTTTGTGTGGATTGCAAAGAGGATTATGTCCCCTCGCCACAGGAACAGATCTGGTTAAAAGCATTATACGGTAAAGATGTGGGTGAGCTGGTTTTTAAGCAAGGTAGAGGTTGTAATCATTGTAATGGAACAGGATATAAAGGTCGCGTTGGGGTACATGAATTATTTGAAATGAATCAAGAGTCAGCAGAGGCGCTGCGCAGCGGAGATAATCAAAAGTTTATTACTGTTGCCAAACAAGATCCCAATTATATCTCATTGCCACAGTGTGCTTTGCAATATGCGATAGAAGGAAGAACGAGTGTCCAAGAGGTCTTTGGATTAATTGCTGAATTAGAAGATCAAGAAGCGTAGAGAGGCCAGGATGCCAAAGTATCAATATCGTGCAAAAAATGCGCAAGGAAAGCTGGTCACTGGTCAGATGGAAGCAGTGAGTGAGGCGCAGGCTGCTTCGCAATTAGCTAAAAATGGTCTATCTCCCTTGATGGTGCAGGTGGCGGGCAAAGAGCTCACCACGCAAGAAATGCTTGCGGGTGCGTTTGGTATAGGGAAGCCTTCGCTGCAAGATTTGGCTATCTTTTCACAACAGATGCACACGCTGATTAAAGCTGGTGTGCCGATTATCAAAAGTATTCGCGTGGTGAGTGAGACCACACGTTCAAAGGGATTAAAAGCGGCATTAGAAGCAGTCGTCGTGTCACTAGAGGGGGGGCAAAATCTGTCTGCTGGTATGCAAGATCACCCTTTGGTGTTCCCGCCTATCGTCGTCTCCTTGGTCAATGTGGGTGAGAACACGGGCTCTCTCGATGAAGCTTTTTTACAAGTTGCGCATTATATGGAAACCGAAGGGGAAACCAAAAAGCGCATTAAAAGCGCCACACGGTATCCGATGTTTGTACTCATTACAATTTCTTTAGCGATTATTTTAATTAATATAGTTGTTGTTCCTTCTTTTAAAGGGTTTTTCTCAAAATTTGGTGCTGAGTTACCGCTGCCTACACGTATCCTGATGGGCATGTCTGATTTTATGTTGGCCTACTGGCCTTTTTTGATAGCGGGCATCGTGATCGGCATTGTTTGTTTTATGATCTATATCCGTAGTGATGCGGGTCGTTTAACTTGGGATAGGATCATCCTAAAATTTCCCATCATTGGTCCTATTTTGCGCAAAGCAGTCTTGGCACGCTTTTGTCGAGGATTTGCCATGACCATAAAAGCAGGGGTCCCCCTATTACAAGCTTTGGCGGTGATTTCCAATGCCATTGGTAACACCTATGTGACGCAGCGCGTTATGTTGATGCGTACTGGTTTAGAGCGTGGTGAGTCTTTAATGCATGTGGCGCATAACAGCAATTTATTCACTACCTTAGTCTTGCAAATGCTAGCCATCGGAGAAGAAACAGGCGAAGTAGACAGTATGCTTGGTCAAGTGGCAGGGTACTATGAGGCCGAAGTAGATTATGACTTAAAAAGATTATCACAAAGTATAGAGCCTATTTTGATCATTATTGTTGCTGCGATGGTGCTGTTATTAGCCTTAGGCGTATTTCTACCTATGTGGGACATGTCCAGTGTTGCCTTAAAGAAAATGAAATAGCCCCCATGTACTACTCACTTTTTAAAACTTGAACTATCTTTAGGATAAGCATCATTAAAAGGGGTGAGCTATGCGTAATGCGTTTACATTGATTGAATTGATTATCGTTATTGTGCTGTTGGGTATTTTATCAGCTGTTGCAATGCCGAAATACTTTGATTTAACAACCGATGCACATCGATCCAGTGCTAAAGCAGCCCAATCAGCGCTTTCTGTTGGGATTGACTTGATGCATTCCAAATACTTAATCTCCAAAGACAAACAAGGGATTGGTGTCGCTCCCTCGACAGGGACCTGGACAGATGATTACCCTGTACCCGGTGACGCTGATGACTGCTTAATTTTATGGCAAGCAGCCATGAGCTCAAATACAACGGAGCCTGCAGATGGCAGTAACGCTGCTATCTTGGCAGAAGGCGGACCTGACTTTTATTATGTGTATGATAGTTCGCTTGGTTGCACCTACCATTATACGGGCACATTGGCTGTGGGTGATGCTATCTCTACTGGCACCTTTAGCGTGGTATATAAAGACAGTGGAAAAGTCACATTTAATGATGCTTCTACCGCCGAAGAAAACGCGGGTGATGAGGCTACTCCGGAATAATACTCTATAAAATAAAAGTGCATTGAAGACAGTGTAAGAGGAAATAGACAATGAACCGTAAAGTGATGGGATTTTCTTTGATTGAGTTGGTGATAGTGATTTTATTAATCGGGATCCTCTCTGCCATCGCAGTGCCTCGGCTTTTTCAAAGCACTTATAGAGCTTATGATGCTGCAGTTTCTCGATTTCAGGCAGAGCTAGTCTCTGCTTTGAATGTCATGTCTGCTGATTGGACTCTGTCTGGTGGTGTTAACAAACCAGATGAAATTATCGCTATGACCCCCATGGGTTTTCCTAAAGCCATCACTTTAGGTGCTGGAGCTAGCGCGGTAACCCATACAACCAGTACAGCGGCAGGTTGCATTGGTATTATGCAATATTTACTTGGCATGCCAAATGAATATTTTGTTGCTTCATCTACTACAGGTGCTGTATCACCCAAATCCAAACAAACGGGAGAAACAAATGCGCTGTGGCGAGCACATTCCTTTGTGGGCAAGAATGGCGCAGAAGGATGTGTGCTTTACTACATCAAAGGATTTGAGCCACAACGTGTTTGGGGTGGGGTGGTCTATGAACCTGCTCAACGTATCCCAGTGAGAATGATTGAATATGGTACAACTGATTTAGTGAATTTTACTAAACCCTAGTGCCATTGTTTAAAACACCAACACCATAGCATTCCTCTTATGAGGGATGCTTTTTCTTTCAATGGGATGCCAGTAATGAAAAAACAATTCGGCGCCTATACTTTATTAGAATTAGTCATCTCCATCATCTTAATTGGTATCTTAGCCTCACTCGCATTAGCAAGACTACTCATTGATCCAGATAAA
>JAHFQF010000203.1 GCA_023266435.1 Legionellales bacterium
TATATCGGGATATATATAGAGAATTTATGGCGGCGCTGACGAATGGTAGTAAAGAACTTATTGCCGCGGAAACAAAGGCATATTTAAGAGAAAAGGGATTGGTGGTAAGTGAGGAGGAGTATGGTTTAACAGATGATAATGATTATTCAAAAGGTATGAAAGTATTTGTACGTGCGGATATGCATGCGCTTATTAGAAGTAAACGCAACGCAAAGGGCGCATTACTAGACTTAGATGACCTGATTAGCCCAGACATGCTGAGATACCATGTACAACAACTAATTTCCTATCGGTCACCTCTGGTCGTTTTAGCGAAACTTGCGCTGAAATTTGTTCCGCCTGAAGTAGACCAAGAGCTTTTTGCTTATAAGAAAAAGATTGCAGTGGCTGTTGTCGACCACCCTATTTTCGATGATGCGATTGTAGCGTGTTTGAAGAGTGATAGTGCAGCGCTAGAAGCATTTAAGGAGAGTATTTTAGCTAACTTAGTTGAGCAAGCCGAGGGATTAACAACAGATCCTATTTACTGTAATCGTTTCGCCGCACAATTTTTTCATTACATGGTATCAGGGGGGTTGAATTACTTGCCTCCTGTAGCTCACGTGTTGTTGTACCAAGCTCAGGTAATGAACCCAACTATTTCTTTATCATTTTTATTGGCAAGATTATTAAAAGCTATTTGTTCGGACATTAAAGCTTTTTATCCTGAAGTTTCAGAAGAAACTCAACAATTATTCCAAGCAGTGGCCAAGTCATTGGGTATGATTGGTTTACAGGAGGAGAATGTATTGAAAGCGTATGCTGCTTATGATCCAGCGTTATTGACGCATATAGATACGACGGTTAATAAGCCATATGCTAATAGACAGATTGACAATTGCCTTGGTTATCTTCGTGTTGGTTCTGGGGCGCCTCTTGTAGAAGATGTAGTACCATTGTTCGCGTTTAATAAAAATAAAGAAACACATTTTTTACCATTCGCTGTATCTTACAGGGACTATCCAGTATATAACCAACTCTTTAGGTATACGCCACAGGGTGGGGTTCAAGCTTTGGTTGGACATTGGCGCTTTGCGGAGCTGGACGGGCATAGTGGTGTTGCAACAACAGTATGGGTTGTTTCGTGTCCAGAAGGTTTGCTGGTCAATCACAACGGAGTTTTAACTCTTGATATGGGATCATCGATGACTGCCCTAATTGCTGGGGTAACAGTAATATCATCATCCAAGTTTGAAATTGAGTCGCCTTGTGCGGTGGGGTTTAATTATCTGCAAGATAAAACGCAACCAGAGATTAATCATTTTATAGTGGGGGTCAATGATAATGATATAGCTCTGTTAGGAGATAGGACCGGATCCACTGAGGCTTTATATGCTGCGATAAAACGTCATGCACGAAGTTTAAATCTAGACGTGTCAGCTAGATCATATTATGAGTCCATGGCGATAACAGCAGCTAACTATATCCTAAATATCGGCGAGACAGCGATGACGCAAAATATTTTCTTGGATGCTTTAAGAGCGCTGTTTTTTTTGAGTTATAAGAGTAGCCAGTTTCGACCAGGAATGTTCGACAGCATAGAAAGAAAGCTGACATTTATTGGTGATCCTGATAATCAAGAGACTTTGGATGTTGTTCAATTAAAACAGGGGGCGAAGGTTAGTAACGTATTGGGAGGGCTTGTGGCAGCAGGAGTGGTTGCAGCAACTTCTTTTGGTCCTACTATTGAAGACCCCACGTTTGCAAACATCAACTATACTCCTGAAACTCAAGATTTTCTTAATAAGTTTTTATTTCCTTTACTAAGAGCTGCTCTTGCTGTCGGTTATGGGGCGTATGTGTGGTCATGGGGCGACGCTATTATGGCAGCCATTGGCAGGTATCAGCATACGAAAGCTTCGGAAGAGCAAAGAGAGATTCGTGCTCTAGTGGCTACAGCGCCTTTTTTGACAGTTGGTGAGCAGGCGATATTTTATTTACAGACGGAGATAATGGTGCATGGACATCGTACGCACAACTACCAACATTTACATTTTCAGTATATGGCTGAGTTCATCGAACTGCACGAGACGGTGTCGAGGCATCAGAGGAATGGTTTTTCTCTTGATCATATAGCAAAAAAAATGGGGGCTAATCGTACAAATCCCAGTGTTGTTGCGGAAGTTCGACCCGCTTGGGAGCAGAATGCTATACAAATTATGAAATTGATAAAAAAACTTGCATTAGCGGCGCCTTTAGCGGCTAGTTATTTCCTGTTTGAGGCTGTTAAGGCCTATCGAAGTGAGGAAGTTAAGACAGTAGGTGATGGGGTGATGCGGGAAATAGAAAAACTAGCTGCATTAGCAGGAGGTCAGTTTGGGGTATTTTTCGGGATATGGCTCGGTCGTTTTATTAGATCGTTACCGGATGATTTTTTGGTGCAGTTCGCAAAGGGTGCACTAGCGGTAGGAAAGTTTATTTGCTCCCCTGTACAAACACTCAAAGGTTGCTTGCCAAGTATGCCCCGTTTCTTTAGGAGGGATGTTGCAGGGGGGGCGCGTGAATTTGCGAATTCTCCTGATCTTCTAAGGCCGTTGCTGGGGCCCGGGGATACCCGGCTCGATATAGAGAATGAGCTAGGTGCTCCACTTCAATTTAGAAGAGGAGCCTCTGGTGGAGCTACTTAAATTTCATAAATATATATTGTGAGATACTTCCATATTAATTTATGGGAGTATTTTTATGATCAAGTATTTTACATAATGACGAAATAATAAAATACGTTGAAGTATTGAAATAAAGTTGGTATACTAAGAGCGTGGGAAGATAAAGGAAACAAAGGTTTTGTGGAGGTTGATCATGAAAACTTTAAAGAGTGTAGCTATTATTTCTATGCTAAGTGTTGTTGGAATTGCGTCTGCTGCTAACGGTGTGTATGTCTGTCCGAACAACCTTCCAATGGGTGCTAATGTCGCACTAATTTCAGACGTCGATGGTTATTTTACTCCCTATAAAGGCGTTCTTGCAACTTTTGATGGTGTAAAGATAGAAATAGCTGACGGTAGAGAGAGAGTTTCCTGTATGTATCATAACTATCAGGCTGACGGTGCGATTGTAGGTTCTAACATTGTTCCAGTCGGAAGTGGTTGGGTAAATGGCAGCGTAGGCCCGTATTGTGTAGGTGGTGCTGGTCCCTGTACTTTTTCCTTTGCATCCTAAGAATATAGTTATACAAAAAACCCCGGTATGTCCGGGGTTTTTTATGAGGTTAAACAGCATCCCCCAATTCCCGCATCGGTCGATTACGTGCTAAGTTCTTTTCGATTTGCTCCAGTGAAATATTTTTTGTTTCAGGTACTTTTATGTAAAAATAACAGTAAGCAATGATCGCAATCACTAAGAAAATTCCAAATGACACTGCTGCGCCAAAGTGAAAGAGCACAATCGGAAATAAAAAGGCGACGACGACATTGGCGCCCCAGTTAAACGCAACCGCTAAACCCATGCCCGCACCACGAATTTTTAAAGGGAAAATTTCTGATGGAATTAGCCAGCAAGCAGGGCCGGTACCAATCGCTTGGCAAGCAATGAAAAATAACATACTGCCTAAAATGATATAGTCAAACCAATGATTGCCAAGACCCATCGAAAATCCAAGGGTTAAGACAATGAGACTCAAGACAATACCGAAGGTGCCAGTTAAGAGTAATTTACGGCGGCCTACTTTATCGAGTAAATAGATAGCCAAGAGGGTGAAAATAAAATTAATTAAACCAATGCCCACAGTAGCCAGTGTGGCACCTGTTGCTTGGCTAAAACCGGTGGCTTCAAAAATAGTGGGGGCGTAATAAATAATGGCGTTGATA
>JAHFQF010000204.1 GCA_023266435.1 Legionellales bacterium
ACAGTCATCACCCAATAAAAGGCTTTAATGCTTGGTAAGTTAAATAAAGTGAACACAATCAGGAAGCTGCCAACCACTGCTTGGATCAACAAAATCGCAATCGGACTATCATTTTTATTGGCAATTTTAAAAATATTGGGTAGATTTCCGGCTTTTGCGCTTTCCCACAAACCATTTGCTGGTCCAATGAGCCACGTATTCAAGAGAGCCATAGCACCGATTAGACTCAGACCAGCAATGATCGGCACTATCCATCCTAGCCCAAATGCTCCGAAGAAGTGTGCAAAACCTTGCATAAGCCCTGAGTGATAGCTAATCTGCTCCTTGGGAACAACGATAGCGATAGACAAGGTGCCCAGGATATAAATGAATAAAATGATGATCGTAGCTAATAAAGTGGCTTTCGGGAATGTTTTCTGAGGATCTTTGGTGTTGTGTACATAATACGCAGCGACCTCTATGCCTGCGAAACTGAGAAAAATCCCTGACAAGTGGATAAACTCATTTAAAGTAAAGTCGGGTACAAAGGCGGCCCAAGAAAGCTCTAGCTCAATGGGATTGCCTTGAATGACCCAGAGGATGCCCAGTCCAATAATGAGTGCGCCAGGTAATAAAGTGCCTGCAATGACTCCGATCGTAGACAATAACCCAGAGGTTTTTAACCCTAAAAAGTTCACGAAGGTGATGCACCAAAGAATACCGAGCATGACACTGGTAAGGAATATTTTATCTTGAGCTAGGGTATGAGTAGAGTTTGTTTCGTTAGGCGACCAGACATAGGCGATCATGCCTGCCATAAAAGATAGAAAGATAGGTAAACAGCATATATTTTCTGTCCACTCAAACCAAACAGCTAAGGTCCCTGTTTTATTACCAAACGCTTCTTTGATCCAAGAGTACACACCACCGTCTTTGGGCCAAGAAGAGGCCAGTTCAGCTGTGACTAAAGCAATCGGAATAAAAAAGAGTAATGCAGAGGCTACATAGAAAAAAACAGCGCTGAAGCCATAGGTGGCCGCAACAGGCAGGTTTCGTAGACCAATAATCGCAGATACACTGATCATAGCCAACATCCAGGGCCCAATTGATGGGGTATTCGTTGACACAGTGTTGCTCATGCTAGACCCTTATTTTTAGATTTTGGGATTGGTTTGCGCTTGCAAAACCCACAGTGTACCATCTCAAAAGGGCTCGTCAAATTTTGCGAAATCTACAGACATGTTGGCAGGGAGTGAGCTATGCATCGTGTATTGATTCTTGGGGCAGGGAAAATTGGTGAACTGATTTCGTGTTTGTTAGCTGAATCTGGCAAGTACCAGGTTCATCTCGCTGATGTCTTCATCGATCAGTTGGATGTTGACCGATTGGGGACCATGAAAGATGTCATCCAACGTTGTGCTTTAGACGCAAGACAGCCTGCGCAGATTAGCGCGTATATTGAACAACACACCATTCAAGCTGTGCTTTCTAGCTTACCTTATTATTGTAATGTAGCTGTTGCAGAGGTAGCAAAAGCTCTGCAAATACACTATTTCGATCTCACAGAAGATGTCTCTGTCACCAAAGCAGTTGCTGCGCTTTCAAACAATACTAAAACTGCCTTTGTGCCGCAATGTGGTTTAGCGCCAGGGTTTATCAGTATTGTAGCCAATGAATTGATGTCACATTTCGACAAAGTAGATACCGTGTCTCTGCGTGTGGGTGCTTTGCCTCAGCAGGTAAATAATGCTCTGAAATATGCTTTAACTTGGTCAACAGAGGGGCTGATTAATGAGTATGGTAATCTTTGTCATGGCATAAAAAATGGTCAGTCAGTCGTGCTGCAACCCTTGGAGGGCTATGAAACGATTGAGCTGGATGGCATGACTTATGAAGCATTCAACACATCCGGCGGATTGGGAAGTTTAGCGGAGACCTATCAGGGTAAAGTGACACACATGGATTATAAAACTATCCGCTATCCCGGGCACTGTCAAGACATGCGCCTTCTAATGAATGATTTGAGATTGAATGAAGATAGAGAGACTTTAAAGAAAATCTTAGAAAAAGCTGTACCAAAAACTTATCAAGATCTGGTCATGATCTACGTGGTTGTTCAAGGGTACCAAGGTCGAGAGTTCATTGAGGAATCGTATGTGAAAAAAGTGTATCCCAAAACCATTGCTGGCAAGTTACGCTCAGCAATTCAAGTAACCACAGCATCTAGTCTCTGTGCGATTGTTGATCTCGTATTAGCTAGTCCAGCAAAGTACCATGGTTTAGTACGTCAAGAACAGTTTTCATTGAATGCTTTCATCAGTAATCAATTTGGGCGACATTATAGTTAAATTCGCTTTGCTATAAACTACGCATTTTGAAGCATCTTGGGTATATATACTCAAACTCATTTGCTTGTAGACTAGGCATTGGTCCGTGAGCAACCGGAACCTACTGTAGTACTTGAGAATTACGAGCTGGTGAAAACAACACAGTATAAAAGCAAATGAGTAAGAGCATGGCATAAAACCCTGAACTCGGGTTTAAAGAAGGGATTGTATGATGGATATATTTGCTGCATTAAAACTCAAACAAAAAAACAGTGGTGCTAGCTGTGGTGATGGGCAATGGTTGCAAACCAATCACACCACTTTTTCTACTTGTAATCCTGCCACGGGTGAAGTGTTGGCGGAAGTCATGGGTGCTGACGAAAAAGACTTAGAAAAGATCACGCAGGCGTCACAACACGCATTTTTAAATTGGCGTCAGGTTCCGGCACCTAAGCGTGGTGAAGTTATACGTCAATTGGCAGAAAAATTACGTCAAAATAAAGAGGCGTTGGGCGCACTCATTTCTCTTGAAATGGGGAAAAGCCAGCAGGAAGGTAAAGGCGAAGTGCAAGAGATGATTGACATTGCCGAGTTTGCAGTTGGACTATCACGTCAATTATATGGTAATACAATGCATTCTGAACGCCCCTCGCATCGCATGTATGAACAATGGCATCCCTTGGGTCCTGTGGGTGTGATCACGGCATTTAATTTTCCAATGGCGGTCTGGGCTTGGAATGCTTGTATTGCGGCCATTTGTGGCAACACGATCATTTGGAAACCGTCAGAAAAAACACCGTTGTGTGCCATCGCAATACATCATCTTTGTCAGGAAGTGATGCATGACAATGCCTGTCCTTCTGTCTTTAGTGTTTGGATTCCAGCCAATGGAAAACAGGCGGAATCCTTGGTACGCGATCCACGGATTCCTTTAGTGTCTTTTACAGGATCGGTAGCAACCGGCCGTCATGTGGCACAAGTAGTTGCAGGACGTTTAGGTAAATCATTATTAGAGCTCGGCGGTAATAATGCGATTATTTTAGATGCTCAATGTAATTTAAATCTCGCGATCCCTGCTATCGTCTTTGGTGCCATTGGTACGGCAGGCCAACGTTGCACAACAACGCGTCGCTTACTAATCCCCTCTAAGCAGTTTGATGAGGTTGTACAACGCTTAAAAGCAGCGTACGCGCAGATTACCATTGGTGATCCATTAGACTCTAAGAATTTAATGGGACCACTGATTGATGCATACGCTGTAGAACAGTATAAAAAAGCCATTGCTGCACTGCAAGCGCAAGGTGGAGAGGTTTTGTATGGTGGGCAAGTATTAGATCAAGCCGGATACTTTGTCATGCCGACTTTATGTCGTGCTGAAAACGATTGGCCCATCGTACAAGCTGAAACCTTTGCTCCTATCTTATATTGCATTCCGTATGCTGAGTTTGATCAAGCATTGAGCATGCAAAATGGGGTCAAACAGGGACTCTCTTCCGCTATATTCACTGACTCCT
>JAHFQF010000039.1:0-9319 GCA_023266435.1 Legionellales bacterium
AATGCATCTGACGTTGCTGTTAGTCCAGGCGCTACCCCAATCGAGATAAATTTACGCATCGCGTATAAAGTACTCGGATCGCCACCACCTAATTGAAGCGCATAGGCATCTGCCTCTGCAAAACGACTTTGTGCATCTCCTCCATAGCTCATGGTTTCTAAATAAGAGAGACTACCTCTTTTAGTAATAAACTCTGCAACCGTGGTAAACCCTAATTTATACAGCGCTTGATCGATCGGAGAACCATTCGGATCAATCTGCATATTCAGAATAATCTGATCAATGTCTCGGTTTGCGTAGGTGGTATAAACAAAGACATAATTATCTGGATCGCGTTGTATCCCACGTAAAAAGCAAGCCTTTAATACTTCGGCCATCGCTTGTGGTGTAGGCGTCTCTGCATCCCACATGCGCCCAACGGGTTGATAGTACGTCATTAAATCATTCGTGAACACCGTGCCATCCTCGCAAATCGTGCCTTCGGTATTATTAACAAAATTTGTAATATTGACTTTGTCCCAATGAATAGTGGGCGCATCAATGTAAGAAACAATAATCCGTCTCTGCATTTGCATCATATGAGAAATTAACTGCATGATGCCATTGCGATCTCTTAAATGGCAAAGATAATGATCGCTGATTGTATTGCCAAAGGTGCCATACAAAGTATCATCACTGGGAGTAATGAATGCAACGTTGATGTCACATGGTGTATCACTGGAAGGAAAATACTTTAAGTCATAGTCCGTTCCTTGACCAGGATTAGGATCTGCATAAGGGGTTAGATAAAAAGTCGGCAACAGCGGTGGGGTATCTTGAATTTTTTTATGAACGTGTTCAGGTTTTAAATCCGCTGGTAATATCTTTACTTTAATTAATTGCTTGTCCTTCATATAAAACTATCCTTGTAATTCATAGAATCTTTGATACTAACGTATATACCCAAGAAACTCCAAAATAGATGAAGCGCTTAAATGCCATTAAAAATCAACATGACAAACTAATCTTTTTATGATAAAAATAACTCAGTTTATGTGACCAAAGAAGTGTGTGCTATGACTGAAATTTTCTGCCAAAAAATGCAACAAATGGGTGAAGCCTTAGCCTACCCCCCCTACCCTGGCGAGATGGGTAAAAAGATCCAAAGTGCTTTCTGTAAAGCGGCATGGCAAGAGTGGTTGGTGCATCAAACGATGCTGATAAACGAAAACCGCTTGAATGTGCTTGATCCGAAGTCCAAAGCTTTTTTAGAGGCTGAGATGCACAAATTTTTCTTTGGAGAGGGCAGCGAGAAGCCTGCCGGATTTAAACCAGAAAAATAACTACTAAATTTCACCTTTGTAGCGCGAAAACTTGACATATTCTCTCAGTTCGCGTTTAATGCACAACAATCTGTGGCTAGATAGCTCAGTCGGTAGAGCAGAGGACTGAAAATCCTTGTGTCGGCAGTTCAATTCTGCCTCTGGCCACCAGACCTCCATATTTATCCAACCCTAATCTTTGTCAGAAAGCTTTGTTATTAAACCCTGATGACTCAGTAGATCACCCGGGAAAAAATCAACCAAATGCGCCCAGAGCCACTCATTATCATGCAAGCAGCAAAAAAAGAAAAAGCCAGCTACCAGAGACACCATCCTGGAAGGCAATTTTTTCGTTGAAAATAGATATCACGTCATCTATTTCTGAAAGATAAAACCAGCACCTACTGCAATGAAGCAAAAACCGATGACATATCTCCATGTCATCGGTTCATTCAGATACAATACTGAAAACACGGCAAACACCGAGAGTGAGATGATTTCCTGAATCGTTTTTAATTCTGCTGCTGAAAAATAACCATGTCCCAGCCGGTTAGCAGGCACTTGAAATACATATTCAAAAAAAGCAATCAACCAACTTATTATGATTACTGCATAGATGGGAGCTGCTTTAAACTTCAGATGCCCATACCAAGCGACGGTCATAAATAGATTAGAAATGAGTAACAATCCAATGGTGGTCGCTGCGGTAGAATGTAAAAACATGTACTATATAATCCATATCATTCAAACTACTCAAAGTATAGTGACATAAAAATTACTAATCATGAGATCACCAGACAATATGTTAATAAAACAACCGCAAGCCTTCACATTGGTTGAACTGGTCTTAGTTATTATTCTAATTGGAATTTTGGGCGCTATCGCTGCACCAAAATTTATTAATCTGAAAGATGAGGCTATTGAAGCAGTGGAGCTTAGTATCTACCATGCCTTCATCCAAGGTAGAGAAAATGCCACCATGATGGCTGTGATTAGAGGTGCAAAAGGTGGCATGCTAGATCTCAATCAAGACGGAGAGGCAGACCTTTTATTTAAAACTGGTACCTTGTTTGTCCATGGCGCGCGTTACTGTAATGGTGCAGATTGCTCTGTGCTATCATTCGAAGGCAATCTATGGTCTACCAACAACAAACAAGTTTGTTACGGAATTTTAGAGCAATTTGTAGGCAACAAATTAAAAGTAGGCATCATCGATTTTGGCATGACAATCTACGAATGCGTTGAACAAGGCTACGATCTTTGTGTGACCAGCGCTACACAAACAGCTGTGACTGAATGTCAATACGCTTTTGCAAACTCTTATGATGAAGGTGATGCAAGTATTGATTGGTTAATTTATACAATTGATGAGCCCACTGGTGATCAATTAATTGGTTTAGCAAAACTCAGCTTCTCAGAACCTGAAACACCTTGGCATACTTTAGCAGACACTGCTGGAAAACCAGGATATAATGCATTGCGGTCTTTGCTAATGGCCGAACAATCTACCGATCCGTATTTGATTAATTATTACTCATCTGAAGCAAGCAGCAAGTTTCAGCATTATACATTTATCAAAATGAAGCTGTGATATTATACTCAAAGCGATTTGGTTTTAGGCTAAGCGTCGAGTCGCGCGTAACCGAGCACGTACATACTAGTACTTGAGAGTTGCGAGCTTACGATGACAACAACAAAGCATATCTCTTCACTAAACTGAACTCCCTGTGATTGGATAAAGTCCCCACTGTCTCAAAAAGCGCCTACAGGAATTAAGTACATACAATCAGCTAGAACAGCACGCTGTCAAAACATACCGCCAGTAAACTCAAGCGTCATACACATAATATCCCCAAGAAACTCCAAAATACCTGTTTCTAGCTGCTCGAATTTGATCAAAGACCGTATGAATAGTACAATGCTTCTCGCACCAGTAGTAACTTTACTAACCGACTTCTTGGGAATTGACTATGGCCAAGCCTACCCTCATTATTCATTTAGGATTTTTCTTTCCTCTCTCTTTCACAAAAATTGCCCAAGCTTTTAATGCAGCAGGCTTTGCCTATTGGCGTATTTTATGGAACTTAAGACCACTGCTCGCGATCATTGAGAGGTATAAAAAGGGTTTAATGAATACTCAGGAATTTAAAGATCAACTATGTGCTTTTTTTCCTGAGACAGCTTTAACAGAGGCAGCATTTTTAGCCTGTTGGAATGCAGGCGTTATCATTCGAGAAAATAGATTACAAAGTTTTTTTACTGCGGCTCATGAAAAGGGTTTTCAAATCATGCTCACGGGCAATACCAATGCTGCTCATATAGCGCATATTAAAGCAGAGTTGATGACTTTAAATAGGATCAAAGAAGGGAATGCATCGCCTGGTTTGGATTTAGACACGCATGCCGTATTGTCTTATAAACAGCCACAAGCAGAGCAAGCCACTTCTGTACTCCAAACAGCCGTTCAGCAATTAAAACAAACAGGGCTCTCTGCTACTCAGATTGCAGTCTTGATAGAAAATCCTGATGCTACTCCACCGACTTGGATGCAATGGCTGAACCCCTTACATCGACTCTCGCTTTCTCAAGCCCGGACACAATATCAATTTATACAAGAAGTAGCTGCTGAATCTGGTTGTAAGACTTGTCACTGGCAAGCAACCAGTACTGATGAGCAATTGTTTGAAACGCTTGTTTCAAGTCATTCTCATGAGGAAGCAGGACCCCAGAATGGGGGGTTTTTAAGTGATCTTGCGTTACAAACACAACCTTTTATTGCTGATAGAGCAGTGGCAGAAGGACCGGATACGCAAAAGGTATCTGATGCAAAACCAACCCATACCATATAAAGCCCCAGGAGGGCTGAGCAATCAGCTCTCGTATGCTCAACGTGGTCTATTTAGAAAGGTTCGAAACACTTCCTCTCCAGTTATCAATGGTTCTTTTACTGTGGATAATGAACCACGAGACTGACAGTGCCCATTCGTTGGGCTCTGCGGATTCGCATTCATCTGCCAACACAATCCGTGAGCGTGTTCTGGAATTTGCGCATGTAACGTTGCCTTATCCATGATCACACCATCGCCAGGGTTCGAGTGATCTTGAGGGCCTATGAACATATGGCCTCGATACTCTGCAGGAATGCTAACATATGCTACTGATGCTTTGATGGCCCATGCGGTAAGCGACAATGTTTGTGCAATAGAGCTCTCGACTGTGTCCGTAAGTATAGGGGCTTCATGGGTGACTAAGTGCGCGATTTCTTTGGCTAAAGTACCAAATGAACGGTCGTTAAATACACTGACTTTTTGATCCTGCTTATGACAATGCGCGGCGACCAAAGTAGCGATAGCACCACCCAATGAAAACCCATCTAGGGTAATATTTTCAGGATCTACCCCTTCGGCAATCAGTCGTTGTACTTGTGCAATCCCATCTACAACTAAATCTTGGTATTTTTTAGCTTTTGGTGTACCCTCTGTGACGCCCCGATAGTTAAAGCTAACCACAACACACTGGCAATTTTTGGCTTTTTCGATACGTTCATTATGAGAGTCAGATAAATGGAAGCCATTTCCATGAAAGTTGATTACATATTTTCTGTCTTTTATAGGTACATATTGTAACATAGCAGAAGCCACCTGCTCTCCGTATAATACCACATTGTCATGCGTGGTAATTTGCACCTCTTCTACATCTACCCACTCTGCTTGAGCTGCGCGGTCAGTGGGTATGCTATCTGGCCATTTTGAGGTAGGGAGCACAAGTTCCCCTATGCTTTCAGAACCCGAACTACTGAACGAAGAAGCGCTGGCTGCGCCTTTAAAGGTTTCGCGCCACCACCTGCCAAGCGTACTCTCACCATAATGCGGATCAGGTGCATTAAATTGAATCATAAGAATTCCTTAAAAAATCATCCCATTGATAAATAGATTGATATTTACAGAAAATAACAAAATCATATCATGATTTTTCTAATTGAGCAGTGGAAAGCACGTAATACACATGCGATGGTGTAATTTGATTAAATTGCGTTGCTAATGCATTGGTATAAGCACCCATGTCTCTGGCTAATAAAAAATCGCCTGTTTTCATCTCTGGTAATACTAGATCGTCTATGATCTTATCTCCTGAATCACAGGTTGGCCCCCATAAGCGCGTCAAGATCTGCTGAGCTGCTGGATTTTTCTGAAAAGGCTCAAATTTCCATCCCTCTTCCTTTAAACTGCGCGCATCATATTGATAATACAATGAGCTCATGAAAAATCCGTAGATCCCGTTACTCAAATAATATTCTGCTTTCATTTGACCTGCGCTGTTTTTGATTAATCGCTTACCAATGAGTCGCATACCAATCGTCATCGTCGGTGTTGAAAAATAACGGCCTGGCTCTGCAACTAAGTGAAGTGTTTCATAGTCGGGGATTTTTGTAATCTGCTGATTCACTGCTTCCGTAATTCGCACGAATCCTGCTACATCATCGCCAGGCCATCCGCCCCCAAGAGCGAACCATTGCATAGAAAATCCATAGTGTCTTTTTCCTATACTGAGTATTGTGGCTGCATCTTGTATAGCAGCAACGAATGTGTTTTCATCATGACAATTACTACCCACATGAAAGCTCACTCCTGCGATATCGAGTCGATTTTTTTTAGCATACTCCAAGATATTTTTGGCTTCTTCGAGTGTCGCGCCAAACTTTGATCCCAAAGGATTTGCACTGTGTGAATCATCTACTTTGATACGCAAAATATATTGACCCTCGGGTGCCGCGGTAACCATTTTTTCTAGCTCTTCTATGCTATCAAAGGTCATTTTTCTCACACCCAATTGATAAGCAGTTCGGATATCTTGAGCGGGTTTCCTGGTATGCGCAAACAAAATACGATCGGGTGTCGCCCCATAAGAAAGTATCTGCTTAATTTCACTGATACTTGCACAATCAAACCCAGTCCCCATCCCCATGAGGCTAGCGACAATCACAGGATCAGGATTCACTTTGACTGCATAGTATGGCTGTATTGCAGGTAAATGAGTTTTCCAATCATGATAACGTTGTATCAATGGCTGTACATCAATAACATGAAACGCATCAGCAACTTCTGGAGAGGTGACGTACTCTTTGAGATACTGATCTAGAGAGGGGGCGTGATGCAACACAGGCTGTGGAGTAAGTTGCGCTATGCCTGACAAGGCTGCCTGTGTATGCAGATCAAATCCTGTAGGTTGTCGAGCATAGTTCAAAAAACGTGCATTTCCAGCATTATCCATGCTGGCTGTTGCGGAACAAAGTGTATTGAGACAAAGTGCTACCGCACAAACTTTACTGTTCATTGCGTTAAATATCCTTATTGCGACAATCCTGCTTTCCCTGAGAAATCATTGATATTATGGGGAGATTCTGTTAGCATGTAGTTAGCTTTATTTCAGAGGGCGATGAAGTCTATGGCCTCTCATATGATTGCTACTACTTTTTTAATCTTTAGTCAGACTGCCACAATTCTTATCCTGGCGCTCTTTGCGTTACACACCAAACACCGTGATCTGTTCGCTCATGCTCTGATTGTAATGTTTTTTAGCATGGTTCTAAATGTCTTTCTAAAAGATTATTTTCAAGTTCCGTTACCTGCACATGTAAACCCCCATAGTTATGCATTTCCCAGTGGTCATATGCAGGCTTCATTGGCTTTTTATGGCTATTTGCTGATAATGTGTGGCCATTATGTGTTGCGTCTCATTTTGTTAACCATTTTATGTGGGATTGGCTTTGGCTTAATACAAAAAGGATTTCATACAGGCTTGGATGTGATTGGCGCTTGGAGTTTTGGTATTCCCTCGTTAGCCCTGTACGGTTATTTGACCAATGTTTGGTGTGCTACCAAGAGCCTGATTAAACAAATCGGCTGGTTGCTCATTCCCATGAGCTTGCTGCTTTTTTTTACCGATCGGATTGCAGCACATGCTTGGATGGCTTATTTTTCTTTTATGGGATTTGTAGTGTCTTATACATTGTGTGCACCTAAAATGCAGGAAACCTTAGCTCGTCAGCATCAAGTACTTGGTGGCGCTCTCTTGCTATTAATTTTAAACGGGGCACAACTGCTCATCTCAAAGCTGGCGCTTCCCCTGCCTTGGGCACAACTGCCTTGGCTGGTAGTATCTGCGTTATTTCCAATTTTAGTGTTAGGACTATATCAGTTGGATGCCAGTGCTAGGAGAGACATCTCTTGTGGTACCAAATGATAGCATCCCAGAAAGTTATGTTGCACGTGCTAGTCAAGCCAAATGCAAAGAAGACTGCGTTATTGGCCATCACAGAGGATGCCTTACATGTCTCTCTGCATGCCCAGCCTCAAGATGGTGAAGCCAACCAAGCTTTGATTGCTTATCTCTCTAAACGGTTGCATGTCCCTAAAAGCCAAATCACTCTGAAACGAGGCGAAAAAAGTCGTCACAAAACGTTAATCTTGCCCCTAACAGAAATCGTTCAAGCTTGGCTGTTAAATCCAACCATTGATGAATGAAATTTATCAACAGGTCAGAGATTTTGTTTGATACCCCCTCATCCGCCCTATCGGGCACCTTCTCCCAAAGGTAGAAGGACCACTAGTCAGATCTCGGTGGTGAATAGTTACGTATTTATAAGAGAAACTGAGGGAAGTCGCTAGATGGGGACTACAAGCGTTGATTTTAGAGCGCCGTAGCGGAGCATACATTTTAGTATGTGCGCAACGGAGCGCAAAAAATCAGCGGTTGTAGGCCCGTATAGTAGACTTCCTAGTCTCAAAAGTTATAGCGCCATTCTAGGCGTATACTATGTCCCAAGAAACTCTCACGTTTCTCGGCATCATAATCTAGCATGAGTCGAAATACGTCATCAAAGGTGGTGTAGCCTATGCCTAGGCCTGCATGTCCTTGTAGGGGTGAGATGTCTGGCGCGGTGCTGCTAAAAGCAGTCGCGCCGCTAGCAAAACGCATGGTGGCGATGCCATTTTCATTGACCATATCATAGCCACCGCCTAGGCGGACAGTATGATTGAGGATTCCGCTACGAATTGCATGTTTGTATTTGTATTGTATGCCTGCTGAGAGAAGCGCGACGTTGACTGGGTCGGGGCTGACTTGTAGGTTGAGTACACCTGCGCCGGTTTCTGTGTAAGCATCACTTTCTAAACGAGACAGATCTAGGCCGACTTCTGGTGTTAAGACATGTTGGTTACCATTGCCAAAGGCAACTGGCATGCCTGCTCCTACTCGTGCAAAATATTGCTGCGCATCGTACTCTCCGAAGGCTTTTTGGTTTAATCCTCCGAAACTGATGACGCGTGTGGTATTCACTTTATTTGCAGCATAACCTGCCATACTCTCGATAAAATACCGCTCTGTGGTATAGTCGCCATATAGCGTGGTTTGTTGGCCACCGATATCGGCTTCATTTTTACCGACTCCACCACTGTGCACATTGGCTTTACTGTAGCCCACACTGAAACCTAAGCGCATATTTTCTGTGATGAGTTTATCAAATCCACCAGTAATGCCTCGGGTTTTACTTTCATAGCCTGCCACAGTACCGATATCATCTTGCGCCCCTAAGTAGGCATAGGGTCTGACCCAAATGCCCATGGCATGTGTTGCATTACCTGCTGATAAACCTGCGCTTTGAATGACACCTAGTGTTGTGACAGCGCCTCCTCCATCACGCAAGCCATCTAAACGTTGGCTGGTGCTGTTTAACACAACCTGCGTGGTTTGCATACTGGTTTGATTCAAACCACCATCTGGATTCAATACAGATTGCTCTGCTGCCAACTTGGCTGCTGCTCCACCGGCACTGACTGCATTGGTATATGCGGTGCTGACTGTGGTGTCAGAGGTAGTGGCCACTACCGCCTTGGCAAATGCATCTGCTGCGACTGGATTGGTGTTGATAGCAGCTGCAACGTCGCTGGAAGGTTTTTGTGTGGCAATCATATTGAGATCGGTATTAGAATTTGCTAAAGCAAAAGAATAATTTGTAA
>JAHFQF010000039.1:9329-14681 GCA_023266435.1 Legionellales bacterium
CAGTGAATTTAGCGGCATTTGCTGCACTACCCGCACTGTTCATCGTTTTTATGACGGTGATCGTACCTGAATTAAAAGTGGCGGCTGGGACAATCTTAACAATATTAGCAGCAGTCACGTTACCTGATAATGCTGAAGCATTTAGCATCACATCGTTAGTATAACTTGCTGTGCCCATGGTGATGATACCCACACTGTCGGTACCTGAGCCATTTAACTCTACCGCTCCGCCTGACAACGTTGCCGTGGCATTCAATGTGATTGAACCACTATTGTTAAATGCGGTACTACCTGTCGCTGTAGCTGTTGTTCCAAATACTAGTGTTCCTTCATTGGTAATGGTCGTCGCGGCTAAAGTACCCGCATTCAAAGTGGCTGTAGCACCTGATGCTATCGTAAATGCTTTTAATCTAGTTGTTCCAATATTATTAGCAAAGGTCACATCACTGCTTCCAACAGTCACAGTGCCTTTTCCCAGAGCAGCACCATTAATCGCTCCAGCAACAGTTTTTGATGTCGCTCCAGTAAAAACGAGGGAGGCATCTGCTGTATTATCAGTCAAACTAAAAGAAGAAGCACTGTTGGTAGCACCCTGAAGGATAAGAGTTGAGTTCGCCGTGATATTCGTTCCGCCTGTTACCGTCACAATGCCACCTGATGAAAAATTACCAGTAACAGTGGTTGTAGCATTAACAGCGGCCTCACTTCGGTTATTTATTGCTGAAAATGCACCTGTGACACTGACAGAGTTGATGCCAACCGTCAAAGAGTTCGCCGATCCAGTTTGTATGGCAATAGCGCCAGCCCCAGTAGTATTTGTGACATCTCCTAATGCAAAAGTATTTGCATTCCCACTGCCATCATTGGCTGTAGTGTTATTTGTAACTGTTAAAGTATGCGCGCTAGTAATATTCACATTATCTGAGGCTCTTGCATTGGCGGTAGTGCGTGTACCATCCGTAGCGGGGGTCGCTCCTGGGGTGCCCCCACTCGCCCAAGTCTGACTGCTACCATCTACAACAATACTGGCTGCTGCCGCGGCTGCTGTTCCTGATAGACAGACTGCAGCAAACGAGAGGCTGATTTGGAGTAACAATATCTTTTGTTTGTTAGTTATTTTGATCATTAATGAAAGCCTTTTCTGACCATTTCTGGGATGTCTCTTCAAGCTTAGGAAGGAAAGTGGTTAGCGTCAAAAAGCTGTCACAAATACCATCATGAGTTATCCAATAAACCAATAATGGGCTGTAAGTTTTTTAAGACACATCGAGGAGCTGACAGAGCTGTCGAAAAATGACGAGCTGCAGCTGCGCTTGTCGTCAGGCCCTTCATGATCGATATGACAAGCGCTGATTTTCTTTTGGTAGTCCAGCATTGGGTGACCGAATTATCTAGCTCTACACCCATTAATTAGCTAATAAACTAATTATTGTAACATGAGCAGCTTTTTACTGGGTCACTATAGAGTAAACTTGTGTGCGAGAGTTGATTGGCTGCGTCGTGATTTGTAAGTCTCGATCAATCAATAACAACGTATTTAAAGGCACTTCTATCCAACGATCATCGTTCGTCAGGGGCTCAGAAGCAATGATAACAGCGCCAGAAGGCTGCCTATTATAATACAAAGACAAGGATTGCTCAGAAGGGTGTGAGATATAACGCGTGACTAATACTTCGTGCCCATTAGTCAGCACTGTATTTAAACGACTAAATGCAGTTTGTTTGAGTGCTGCTTGGAGATCATTGACGATCTGAATGGTACGTAGCATACACTCTGCTAAAAAAGGCAAAGTATAAGGCCCTGTCATCTGATGCACTTGATGCATCAGCAAAGCAAAAAAGTACTCTGAATCTGTTTGCCCATGGATATGATCATAAAATTCATCTTGCAACAGATTGGAAATTTGTCGCTTAATCGAGCAAAAATCTCGGATCGTGCCATTATGCGCAAACAGAAATTCTTGATAAGAAAAAGGATGGCAATTACTGAGGCTAAGCTCACCAACCGTTGAAGCACGCACATGCCCTACAAAACATGTGGATTTGATTTTTGCACTTAAGTGCTTAAGATTTTGATCATTCCAAGCTGGCTGCATCGATTTAAAAAGGCCTGGGGTGGTATCCAGAGCGTGATCATACCATCCTAAACCAAATCCATCGGCGTTTAAGCCTAATTTGCCTTCACGCGCCTTGCGGCTTTGGTTTAGCAGCGAATGCTCCGGCTTTTCGATCAGCTCATTTAAAATAATGGGCTGTTTTCCCAGATACGTAACAAATCGACACATCCTTGTGGTTCCTTTGATCACCCCAATATTTGAGGTTTTTTGCCACGAAAACATCCTCAAGGTTCGGCTTTACACAAATCGATGCCGAGAGAAAGGGATTAAGCAGTAGTCGCGCGCTCTAACCTATCCACAATATAGTCTAGTATTTGCTCAGCAACCGTATGACCAATGACTTTTTCCAATCCTTTAAAGCCTGGAGATGAGTTAGCTTCACAAATCTTAAAACCCTCGTTATCAAATAAAATATCAACACCTGCGATATCCAGGTTAACGAGTCGTGCTGTCGTCGTAGCCAAATGCTCAATTTCAGGCGTCAAATCATAGCTGGCAACCTTACCACCCCTAGAAAAATTCGCCTTAAAGCTGCTTTCTGAATAGCGCTTAATGCATCCGATGACTTTGCCGCCCACAATAAACACTCGTAAGTCTTTACCATAGCTCGATTGAATAAACTCTTGCAAGATCACATGGGAAGCTGGGTTATTGGCATACAACAACTCCATCAAATCCACAAATTGCTCTTCGGAATGAATCAAGTAAATGCCTTTACCCTCTGTGCCAGTGATATTTTTCACGACAAGCGGAAACCCAATCTGCTGTTTCACCAAACCAGCATCTATTGGGAATTTAACCAACATTGTATTCGGCGTGGGTAACTGATGGTGGGCGAGTAATTGATGCATTTGTAATTTGTCTTTAACAATCTCAATAGTTTGACTGGAGTTACAAGAATACACTCCCAAACGCTCAATTTGCCTAATTACAGCTAAGCCAAAATAACTGGTCTGCGAACCAATTCTAGGGATTAAAAAATCCGGCATGGCGGTTTCTTTATTGTTAATAAAAATACTTTTTTTATCATTACGCGATACGACGAGTTCGAATTCTTCAGGCTTAAATACTTCTAAAGTAATACCTTTGGCTTCTGCCGCTTGTAATAAGCGATTCACGCCATTATCTAATTCATCTAGCTCGCTTTTGCTCTTGCTATATAAAATCCAGCCTAACATAAGCTCTTCTCCTGCAAGCCTATATACTCGGAATGAAATGTGTTTGAGTATATAACTAAAAATAATTTGGCGAGTATCCCATAAATCAAAGTCAGCATTCAACTACTCTGACACTTTACAGAATAAGGACAACGACCAGGTGCGATGAGGGGATGATTTAATGCCGACACGGCTTAGTGCGATACGCTGGTATGACGTCTGCAGCGTAAGTATAATGCTCATCCAACTCTGCTAATTCATCGCGATATTTACGCATAAAATCAACAGCTGGTATTAAAAAATCTGTGCCTTCTTGTAATTCTGCCCTACGACTAGCTCGCAAGCCTTGATCCGGGTCATAATAGGCCAACCAATATTCTAAAAAAACAGAGCACACTGCAGACTTAGACTGCAGTGTGCAATCTAAACGGTCGTGCAAAGACTGGCTATCTACAACATATTGAAAAGTTTGTTGTCTTTTCCGGCCAGTCTTTTCGACTGGTTTCAATGTTGCAGCTCGATTTTGTAGAATTGCTAAAGCTTGTGGGGAGCAGCTATATTTTAATACAAGCCAATAGTAATATCCCTGCAAAATCCTAATTTTATCTTCCTCAGTTAAATCTGAATCATCTTCTGATTCATCCAAAACACCAGAAGAGGACCCTTTCGATTCGGAAGTAAAGAAGTTTAATAAAGCCAAACTCAAACCTAATAATTTAATCAGATCTTGCTCTAAATCTAGTGGGCACTCAATTTCTAAAAAATTAATGGCTCTAAACCAACTTAGCATGTGGTCTAAGATATTATTATAATGGTGAGAAAAAACGAGCCTGGAGTACTGTTGCCTCAATAGCAATAAAGAACTTAGCTTATCCGTAACAAAACCCCACTGAAACCACGTTAACAAATCTTCTGCAACCATTTCAAAATTATTACAATGGATAGAGCAAGATTTTCTATTTTTATCTGTCATTAGCCAACCAATCAACCAATGAGTAAAGCCACAATGTTTTCGATCAGCATGGGTTCCATTCGCAAAATTAAGAATCTGCTTAAAGTTTTCTTTCGCAAAGAAAGAAACAGGCATAGATCACCTCGCTGTCCAAAAACTCATTGTTATTCGACTACTCTATAATAGTTTTTATAAAAGATCCAAATAATTGAGTGGATAAATGAAAATAGTCATTTGATTGAATCCCCGCATTTGATGAGATTATAGCCCGCATATAGCACAACAAACCATTAAAACTTATAAAAGGAATTTATCTGTGAGTTTTTATCAAAAAAGCGTTGCGTGTTGTCTTCTAGCGCTGTGTGCTCCTGCACAAGCTATAAAAGATAAAGACATGGATTTTTCACTGGGCGCTGGTAATTTCTTCAAACCACGCTATGAAGGCAGCAGAAATTACGAGTCTCAGCCTTTACCCTATGTATCATTCAAGTATCAAGATTTGCTCATTATCAACCCCTATCAAGGCATCGTTTTTAATTACTGGAATAACGAAGAAATCACATTGGGTGCTGGTTTTGACTATAACTACGGCTGTCAAGAAAGTGATAATGCAAAATTTCAGGGGCTTGGTAACATCGATGATACCATGCAAGTCAAACTCACGGGTAAGTATCAATATCAAGACTTTAATACTGAAATGACGCTAGCCAGAGATGTCATTGATGGTCACGAGGGTTACACTTTTACCCCGGAATTCAATTACAGCACAACTCTACCGGAGTATTATGCGTTTATTAAATTCGCTGTTAAAACCAATTATGCCAGCAGTCAATATATGCAAAGTTATTTTGGAGTCAGTCCGACACAAGCAAGTCGCAGCGGCTATGCACCCTATCAGGCTGGTGCTGGTTGGAAAGATGTCACATTGAGCGCCTTTGGTATGCGTTACGTGGCACCCAAATGGTCTGTTAATGGCAGCGTAAGTTATAAAATGTTATTAGGCGATGCGGCGACGTCCCCTCTAGTGGATGATCGCAGCCAATATTACTTTGTAACTTTTGTGGCCTACCATTTCTAAAACAGCCAACGAGCCGGCGCAGCGACCGGCCCACCCCCTACAGAGGTT
>JAHFQF010000205.1 GCA_023266435.1 Legionellales bacterium
TAAATGCAGTCCATAAGGGGAGTGCAGCAAAACCCCCGTACTCTACTCGCCCCAATGACGAAGGGCGGTCAAAGCCGACCCAACTAATAGCGACCATTTTAGGACTAAATCCCGCAAACCATGCATCTTTTGCATCATTTGTTGTGCCTGTTTTCCCCGCAATATCACTACGCCCAAGTTTTAAGGCACTACGCGCTGTGCCGTGTAAAATCACATCACGCAAAATATTAGCCATTTGCTTAGATGCTTTTTCGCTCATAATGCGTTTCGCAACAGGGTATTCGGGTAGATGGACAGGTGGCGTCACAGGCGGTGGAGGGTCAATAACGGATATTTGTTCACCTGTACCCGTGACTTCGGAGGGTGGCTGAGGGGCAGGAGTAATCATTTCATTGGCAAGCGCAGGGTTATCACATGGCTTACACACTTGCTCTGGCTTGGCCTGAAAGAGAACTTTGCCGCTGACATCTTCAATGCGCTCTATAAAGTAAGGGTTAACGCGATAACCACCGTTGGCAAACGCAGCATAACCTGTTGCCATTTGTAGTGGCACAACTTGAGCTGTTCCTAATGCCAAGGTGAGATTTTTAGGTAGCTCTTTATCAATAAAGCCAAAACGATCTAAATACGTTCGTGCTCGTTCCACACCCACAGCCTGTAATAAACGCACTGATACTAAATTGCGCGATAAATATAATGCCCGTCTGAGCGTGATAGGCCCCATGAAACGGCCATCAGAATTGCTAGGCGACCAATTGCCGACAGTGAGTGGAGAGTCATTGACTGTACTGTAAGGATTAAATCCCCTTTCCAATGCCAACGCATAGATAAAGGGTTTCATGGTTGAACCTGCTTGTCGCCAGCCTTGAATACTGTGGTTGAACTGACTAACACCAAAATCAAAACCACCGACTAATGCCTCAATAGATCCCGTTTCAGGATGTAATGCCACTAATTGACCTTGAACATTAGGAATTTGTCGCAGTAGCCATGTATTGCCGACAGGTTTCAGACGGACAATATCACCTTCTTTAACAATTTGGCTCGCTTTACTGGGATAGCCCCCCAAACTGTTAACAGATTTATAGGGGCGTGCCCAACTCATGCCTGACCAATTCACAGTAACGCTTCTTCCATCTTGTAATGTTGCCTCAATGGAATTCCGATTAACTTTAGTGACTTGTGCAGGCCACAAGCCACCTGCAACAGATAACTGAGCCAGCGTATTTTTTGTTTTTTCTGCACCACGCCAACCATGACGCAAATCGTAGGCCAATAAACCTTCATTTACGGCTTTAACCGCCGCATTTTGAATATCTGATTGTACGGTCGTAAAAACACGATAGCCTACGCCTAAGACTTTGTCACCAAAACGTGCGGTAAGCGTTGCTCGTACCATTTCTGCTAAAAAAGGAGCGGTGACTTCATCAACAACCGTATGAAAGCGAATCCCCGTATCCATAGTGATTGCTTGTTCATAATCGGCTCGTTTAATATAGCCAAGCGACAGCATTCGTCCTAGAATCCAATCTCGTCGTTCAATCGCTCGTTTGGGATTAACAACAGGATTGTATTTTGAAGGGGCTTTAGGTAATCCAGCTATCATTGTCATTTCTGCTAAAGATAGTTGATTAACATGTTTGCTGTAGTACACTTCGGCAGCGGCACCGATACCGTAAGCACGCTGACCTAAGTAAATTTTATTGACATAAAGTTCGAGGATTTCTTTCTTCGAAAGTGCCTGTTCGATATTGTGGGCTAATAATATCTCGGTGAACTTACGACTAAATGTGCGCTGCGATGTTAAAAAGTAGTTTTTGGCGACTTGCATGGTAATTGTTGAGCCGCCAGACTGTATTGACCCTGTTTGTGCAATATCAACAAAGGCGCGTCCTAGTCCTTTTAGACTAATTCCTTTGTGATTAAAAAAATTATCGTCTTCAGCCGCTAAAAAAGCTTTGACGAATAGGGGGGGGATTTCGTCATAATGCAACGGACGACTATGCTTCTCTCCAAACTCACTAATCAGCTTGCCATCACGGCTATAAATTTGCAGTGGGGTTTCAAGTTTGATTTCGCGAAGTTGTTCAACGTTTGGTAACTGTGGATTGAGGTATAAGTATATACCGCTACCCATTAAGAGCAGGCTAAAGAGACTCGTTAGCCCTGCCGCAATGAAGGGATGAATGCGCTCTGAGTTAGACGTATATTTTTTCATTGGAGACCAGGGTGTAATAACAAACAAAGTGACAACTGTGAAGCGATAGTGGATTATAACTGCAATAATCACTTGTGCGGTACTTGCAGTCGTGTTAAGACTAGCATTTAATGCAATTTGGTATGAATGTGTTGTAACTACACGTTCTAATTACAAAAATAAAAGGGAACAAATGCCGTGCTGCCCTTTCTAGGTAAAAAAAATTCAAGCCTATTAGGCTTAGATATTAGCTCTACGTCGGTCAAGCTCTTGGAATTAAGTTTACAAGGCGATCGTTATCGTGTCGAAAGCTATGGAGTTGAACCGTTACCACAAAATGCTGTGGTAGAAAAAAATATCGCTGATGTTGAAGGCGTAGGAGAGGCTATTGCACGTTTATATGCAAAAGCTAAACCGCGCACTAAAAATGCAGCGGTGGCGGTTGCAGGCTCAGCAGTGATTACCAAAGTCATTGAGATGGATGCAGATCTATCGGATGATGAGCGTGAGTCACAGATTCGACTAGAAGCAGATCAGTACATTCCTTATCCTCTTGAAGAAATCAATTTGGATTTTGAAGTCATTGGTCCTTCAGCGACAAATCCGGAGCGTGTAAGCGTTTTGCTTGCGGCATCACGGACGGAAAATATTGAATTACGTGCGGATGCACTCATTATTGCCAACATGACGGCGCGAGTCGTTGATGTTGAAGCCTATGCTATGGAAAGAGCGTTTGGCTTGATTGTCGATAGTCTGCCCTGTGGTATTGACGGTACAGTTGCTGTCATTGACATTGGTGCAACGATGACAACACTAAACGTCGTCAATGATGGCAAAATTATTTATACTAGAGAGCAGCTCTTTGGTGGTCGACAACTCACAGAAGAAATTCAGCGTCGTTATGGTCTTTCTTTTGAAGAGGCGGGTCGTCTCAAAAAAGAGGGTGGCCTACCTGATGATTATGAGCCAGCAGTGTTACGCCCATTCAAAGAGGCAGTCGTTCAACAAGTCACTCGTTCGCTACAGTTTTTCTTTTCTTCTAGTCAATATAATGACGTAGATCATATTTTACTGGCAGGTGGAACGGCATCAATTGTTGGTTTGGCTGACATTGTGCAAGAAAAGCTAGGTACGGCAGTGAGCATTGCGAATCCTTTTGTTCATATGTCATTTGCTCCCCAAATCAATGCATCTGCTATCAGTAACGATGCACCTGCGTTAATGATTGCTTGCGGCTTGGCATTAAGGAGTTTTGATTAATGGCTAAAATCAACCTATTGCCATGGCGACAAGAGCTTAAAAAGCAGCGTCAGCAAGAGTTTTTGACAGTTAATGTTGCTGTAGCTCTGACCGCCGCTGCGATTGTGATGTTTGTTCACATCATAGTCAGTGGTCAGTTGAGTGATCAAGAAGAAAGAAAAGCATTTATACAGTCTGAAATAGCGACTCTTGATGGGCAAATAAAACAAATTGATGATTTGCAAGCTCGCAAAGAAGAGTTGCTTGCGCGTATGAAAGTGATTCAAGATTTGCAAGGTCGTCGTCCTGTCATCGTGAGAGTCTTTGATGAGT
>JAHFQF010000040.1 GCA_023266435.1 Legionellales bacterium
TCAAAACAGACAGTTCAGGTAGTAACTGAAGATGTGCTCGTGCAGCATATTCCTTGCCTAACAAAAAATCACGATTACCATGAGTAAAGTAACAAGCAACGCCGCGCTTAGAAAGCTGCTGAAAATGGGTGGCTGCATCTTGTGCGACCTGAGATAGGAGATCGTCTCCTAGCCAATACTGAAACAAATCACCCAATACATACAGTGCAGTCGTATTTGTGTCTAACGTTTTCAAAAAATGAAAGAAGCGTGTACTAGCGTGAGGATCGGTGTCAGACAAGTGAATGTCTGACACGCATAAGATGGTCATTATGCAGAAAGTGCTTCTTCTAAAACGGTCACTGACTCAACAATCACATCGGTGGTTGGAACGTCTTGGTGGCCGGCACGGTTGCTGGTTGCTACTTTAGCAATACTTTGCACCACATCCATGCCTTTGACGACTTCACCAAACGCACAGTATCCCCATTGAGAAGGAGTCTTTGCTTTGAAATCTAAAAAGGCGTTGTCTTGTAGATTAATAAAAAATTGAGAAGAGGCTGAGTCTGGGTCGTTAGTACGAGCCATGGAGATAGTACCGACGGTATTTTTTAAACCTTTGTCGGCTTCATTCGGGATAGGATTGTGTGTTGTTTTTTGTTCCATGCCGGGTGCAAAGCCACCACCTTGAATCACAAAACCAGGAATTACACGATGAAAAAGGGTGCCTGTAAAGAAACCTTCTTTGGCATAGCGTAGAAAATTTTCAACGGTTTTAGGTGTTAAATCAGCGCGCAATTGTAAAGTAAAATCGCCATAATTAGTTTTAAATTCGATCATAGTCAAGACCCTCAATAAGTTGTCAAAATATGGGCCCTAGCTTATCATGATGGCTGGTTTAGAGCCAGCAAAATCTTAAGTAATCTAGAAAACTTTTTATTGAGGGACCCTATGGTTGTAAAATCACGCTTTGCCCCAAGCCCAACTGGCTTAATGCACATGGGTAACGCACGTACAGCGCTATTTAATGCGCTTTATGCAAAAGGCCATCAGGGCACTTTTTTGATTCGTATCGAAGACACGGACGAAGCACGCTCCGAAGATCAATATACCGAGGCTTTATTAGACGATTGCCATTGGCTTAATATTACTTGGCAAGAAGGCCCCCATCAAGAGCAAGGCCGCGGCCCCTATTTTCAAAATCAACGCCAAGACATTTATGATTACTATTATCAGCAACTCATAGACAAAAACTTGGCCTATCCTTGCTTTTGTACTGAGCAAGAGCTAGCAGTACATCGTAAGCTACAGGTTGCGCAAGGGCTGCCACCACGTTATGCAGGGACTTGTCGCCACCTGACGCCAGAGCAGATTGAAAAGAAAAAAGAAAAAGGATTAAAAGCAGCGCTGCGCTTTGCTGTACCTAAAGGAATCAAAATCCGTTTTGAAGATTTGATTTTTGGGATTAAAGATTTTATGAGTGATGATTTGGGTGATTTTGTCATTCAAAAACAAACCGGTGGGGCATGTTTTATGTTTGCCAATGCCATCGATGATGCGCTCATGGGTGTTACTCATGCACTACGCGGGGAAGACCACCTAACTAATACCCCTAGACAGATTTTAATCTTAGAGCAATTAGGACTTACGCCGCCTCTTTACGGTCACTTCCCGATTATTTTAGGTCAGGATGGTAAACCACTGTCTAAACGTAACGGCTCACAGTCGATCCAGGCGCTCAGAGAGCAAGGCTTTTTACCGCTTGCGATTTTGAACTACATGGCGCGTTTAGGTCATTATTATGATACGCCAACTTTCTTATCGTATGAGGAATTGGCCAGTCAATTTCAATTAGAGCACATTGGACGCAATCCTGCCCGCTTTGATTATCAGCAATTGCTCTTTTGGCAAAAAGAAGCCTTAAAAGTATTATCTGAGGCGGATTATTTAGCCTGGTTTCAGGCTGAACTAAAAACAGCATGGTCCGATACAAAGTGGTCACAATTTGCTGCCTTGATGCGAGATAATGTAGTGTTACCCAGTGAAGTGAAAGCGTGGGCCGAGCAGCTCAGCCAAACACACTTTGAATGGGATGAAGAGAGTCAACAACTCTTAGCCAATACACCGAAAACTTATTGGTCTATTGCCGGTGAAGTGTTGAAGCAATCAGGGGCGGATTATCAAGCGGTCATTAATCAACTAAAAACCACGCTTGAGCTGAAAGGCAAAGCATTATTTATGCCATTACGTTTGGCCTTAACAGGTAAAATGCATGGGCCAGAGCTTGCTAAAGTATTACAGTTTTTAGGACCTGAAGAAGCCATACGTCGCTTACAACAACAAGCCTAAAGGAAGCGGTTGCATGTTGAAGATTTATAATAGTTTAACCAGACGCGTTGCGCATTTTGAACCCATCTCTGATGAGCACATCAAGCTTTATGTTTGTGGTGTAACTGTCTATGACTATTGTCATTTGGGGCATGCGCGTGTGTTTGTAGCCTTTGATGTGGTGGTGCGTTTTCTAAGGGCCATGGGGTATCAAGTCACCTATGTCCGGAACATCACAGACATTGACGATAAAATTATCCAACGCGCCTTACAAAATCAAGAGAGTTGCACTGCCTTGACAGAGCGGTTCATCGCGGAGATGCGTGCAGACAGTAACGCGTTAGGCATTATCCCCCCTGATCATGAGCCGAAAGCGACAGAATCATTGCCGCAGATCATAGCGATGATTCAAACTTTATTAGACAAAAAAGTAGCCTATATTGGGGAAAATGGAGATGTGTATTACGCTGTCGATCAGTTTCCTAATTATGGCAAGCTGTCTAATCGTCAGTTAGATGCCATGCAAGTTGGTGCTCGCGTAGAAGCCAACCAAAATAAGACCAATCCTTTAGACTTCGTATTATGGAAACAAGCCAAGCCCAATGAACCCAGCTGGCCATCGCCATGGGGTGCTGGACGACCTGGTTGGCACATTGAGTGCTCTGCCATGGCTACCCACTGGTTGGGTAAGCATTTTGATATTCATGGGGGTGGGGCAGATTTATTATTTCCTCATCATGAAAATGAAATTGCTCAGTCCGAAGCAGCGACAGGCTGTTGTTTTGTGAACACTTGGATGCATGTAGGCTTTGTGCAAGTAAATCAACAAAAAATGTCCAAGTCTTTACATAACTTTTTTACAGTGAGAGATTTGTTAGAGCGTCACCATCCTGAAGCGGTGCGTTATTTTTTAGTCTCTAGTCATTATCGCTCTCCCCTGAATTATGATGAGGACTCTTTGACGATGGCGCATCACAGTTTAAAAAGATTGTATCAAACGCTATCTTCTGTAGCCGGGCCATTACTCGATGCACCACAAGAATGCCCATATCAAGCAAAGTTTATTGAGGCAATGTGCAATGACTTTAATACACCTGATGCATTGGCTGTACTATTTGAGCTTTCACATTTGATCAATAAAACTGAAAATAGTGATGAAAAACGCATCTATGCTGCATCACTCAAAAAAATAGGTGGTTGGTTAGGATTATTGCAGTCTACACCGCAGTCATTTTTACAAGCTGGATTAACAGAAGGCTGTACTGCTGAAACAATCGAAAACGCGATTGCTGAGCGTAATCTCGCACGTCAACAAAAAGATTGGGCTAAGGCGGATGCCATTCGTAATGAGTTATTGGCTCAAGGCATCATTTTAGAAGATAAAAATGGCTTGACGACTTGGCAGCGTCAGATAAAAAGTACTTGATATACCCGCCTCGCGGTGGAGTATATCAAGTTTTTATGTTGCTGATTATTGCTTACGTTTAGCAGCAAAATTGGCTGTAGGCTCTTGCGAGCTGACATCTGGCTCGTCGTCCTCCTGTCTGCCACGCTTCAGTATTGCATGTGGGGTTATCGCAGGTGCATTCGTGGGCGCTAATGCTGTGGCAAGATCGCGCGCACCAGTCGCAATGTCTTCTGGTTCTTCACTCTCTTCCTCCAATTCTTCCAGCCATTCTTGATAGACTGCTCTGATAGTCTCTTGTTCGGCAGATCTCAGGTGACCATTAGCTTCTAACAGTCTTTTCAAATCTAAGCGTGCAAACATAGCTTTATTCTTATCATTATTAGCTAGAGGTTGTGCGCCTAATTGCAATAATAACATGGACACGTCTTTTGGTGTTAATTGGCTATAGTAGTCATTCCAATGCTGCTTGACGCATGCTGCCACATCGTTTTTCGAGCTAAAGAAGCTTGAGTAATCTAAAAGTGCAATTTGCTCTTCAGTGGACTGAATGGAGTCTTTTACTGCTTGAAAAAGACTGCTTTCAACAGGCGCACCAGGAATATCTCGCATATTTTTCCTAATAAATGTGCGAAAATTATCTAGACTAGAAAGTGCCGCTGTGCGATATGATTGTCCCAAGCCTCTTAATTCACTTGCGATTAATGATTCATTGCACGGCTGCTCGGCAGAATGTTGGATTTTCCATGTGGCCCAAAAAAGATCGTTTGTTTTTTTAAATTGTTCTATTTCTTGTTGTGTGAAAAGTTGAAACTCCTCATTTGCTCCAAATTGTATAAATTCAGCCAATTTTTTGCTACAAGCTGTTACAGCTTGGTCATACTCGGTGGCAGATTCAAACCATGCGCTTTTTTCAGATGGCGATAAGGCATTGAAATGTTCTTCTACTGAAAAGGCTGTTTTTAAAGTGTTAATCAAAAGCAATTTTTCTGTTTGCATGGAAAAAGAATAAACGCCCGGTATGTGATCTCCCTTGCCGACAGCGTCTATGAGCAGATTATGGCAACCGCTTGCGCAAGCAGGCTGCATAGCTTGATATTGATGCACTATTTCTATCATTGCAATACCAAGTCGGCCTCTTAATTCAGCTCGAACCTCCTCCGTTAACTCGTATCTTTTATCATGAATTGCTAGCCAAATCGATAAAAAGACATCTGCTAAATTCTGCTGAGAGCCAGGATCTTTATAAGTGGAAGCTAAGGTATGCTTTTTAAATACTTTATAAGTGATTTTAAACCAATCTACTCCTTGATCTAAGTACTCTATAAATTTAAATGTTTTTTCAGAGTGAACCTCTGAATGGTTTGGTAGATATTCTGTGAAAGCAGTTCTCAGTATGCTGAGATGAGCTTGCTCCTCAATCCTTGCATCAATCCATTGCAAGCGATGGGTTAATGCAGTTTTAATTTTCCCGGCAGAATCTCCTGGAGCTGGCATTTCGCTTTGCACAGATCGTCGTAAATTTGCTACATAAAGAGTCATTTTGTTTAGCTCGAACGCATTAGAAGGTAAATAATGTCGATCTATTGCGCCCCAGCAATCTGTTTTTCTCTGGGCAGGCATCAAGCGCATTTTATATCTATCTCGTAAAACAATTTCAGCAGTAGAGGTAGATGAATGTACAATAGCAGTATGTGTACTTTGTGGATTTAATAATATGTCAGTAGCGGTAGCGGTAGCGGTAGGGGTAGCGGTAGCAGTAGCAGTAGCAGTAGGAGGTTGCTGTAGCGTTAGGCCATCTTTATTGATTGGTATTTGTTTGGCGTCAAAAAGAGCATTGTTTACGCCCATTCTATTGCCTGCATATATTCGCGCCTCAGCTGAGGAAAGGTGTACAATCTTTTTCCAGACAGTGCGCATCATGCTTGATTGCTGCTTGAAGTAGTGGGGGGCGTGCTGGTTGATCTCTGGGTTGTTTAGATCCGCCATTAAATAACAAAGTACATTCCACTCTCTTTCTGTATCAATCTCAGAGATGAGAGATACGCTCTGTGCTGGTGTATGCTGTTTTTCAAGTGCGCTTAAAGCAATCTCTAAAAACGCGTATTTTGGCGTATATCGATTACTTAAAGTGTCACGAATGAGTTGGGTTACACTAATACCTTCGGATTTTTTGATAATGCTCAGTAGTGTTTCCTCAGTAAAAAGCTTTACTTGTCTGATTGTTGGCTCGCGAGTAATAGCTTGCAAAACCAGCGCCCATACAGCACCCGGAATATGAATGCCGCATTGAGTACAAGCTTTGTCAAAGTCTCCAAGCAGTTCTGGAGAATCACAAATTAAGCTGGCTAGCACTTTTGGGAATTTTTCATGTTCTACAAAAGTACGAAAAAATTCTCGATTCGCACGGGTTATTGACCTAAGCCAACCGCCTAAATGTGGATGCTCTGTAGTTCTCGATGGGAGGATAAAGTCTGTGATCAGCGCACTCAATGCGCAAGTAGAGTTGGATAGATCTGGTTGTAGTATCATCTCTGCCAGTCTGTTAGCGGTGGTATATTTACGTATTAAGAATGGCATCAACTCCTGTGCGCTGCATTTTGTTGCCCATAAAAGAGGGTTGCATCCACGGAGATCTCGGCTGTAGAAATCAACTCCTCTGTCCTCTAGTTTTTTCCATACGTCCTGGAGCTCTCGTAATGGTGTCAAAGGCACTGCGTCAACAAGCGCTGTATTATCCATGGATAGTGTGGCACTTTCTCTACCTTTGAATGCGTTCTTGACCAAAGAGCAATGTAATCCCTGAAAAACACGAGGCTCATATCGTGTAGCAAAGGCTTGCAGAGCATTGCGTGGATCATCCCAAAGATCCGCCTGCTTATGGCTGCCTCTAAGCGGATCGTCAGCCTTGTCATCAATCATCGACCAATTGACATCAAGTCTCTCATTCTCCAATAGTGAGCAAATCGTCCTATAATCGCCAAATGCTAAGACACTCATTAAAAGGCTGCCGCGCAGCCAATGTAAATTAGGATCTCCACCTAACGCTAGATAGTCTTGTAAAAGAGAGAAGTTTTCCTTACTCACAGTAGTCTCTGGATTTTTTGAACCCTCACGTCTAAGAATATATGCAAAGAAATAATACAACTTGCCTTGAGTTTTTTCTGCCGTTGTCAGGGCGGTAGTAGAGTTGAAAGCTATCCCCTTCTTAAGTGCCTGAAATGCAGATTTATACTCAAAGTTTGAGACTGCAGTCCTCCAAAGGGTTTCTTTCACTTCAAATGTTTCGCCATTGGGTAGTTCGAATGATATTAATTTTACCGGTTTTTTAGGCATAGCAGTTCCTCTCATCATTATGAAAATATGGGTTGTTAAATAAACCATGCTTTGTGATCGCCCAACAGAAAATAATACTCGTATTATTTTGCGTGGTGCCGCTATCGAGGATGCTTATTTATGTGTGAGGAAGGGGAGCACAGAATGCTCTCGAAGGTTTTGTAGAAGGCATGATTGTCTATTTTTACTCGTATTTTCTTAAGACTTGCAATTCTAAATTTTAAATTTATCAATATCAACTATTCTGGATAATAAAAGCCGGAAAGTTAACTTTTTTATCAACAGAGGGTTTGTGACGCTCTCTGTTGATAAAAGGTTATATTGAGGGCTTGTTTTTGAGGCGCTCAGCCCAAGATTGTACGGTAGGTTGCTTGCTTGTGGACTGCATTAACCAAGTTGCCCAAGGGGTATAGGCAGCAGGTTGACGATGCTTTTCTAAAGCATATGTTTCAGAAGCCGCTGGGGCAGGTAGAGATTGCAGGTTAGTAGTAGTTTTCGAGCCTAGGACATGGGCCCAAGAGCGAGGAGTTTTCACAGGTTGTGGTGCGGGCTCAGTCTCTAACCAGGGTTGCTTGGCTACCCATAGCCACTCCTCTATATCACATGATTTTGCATTTTGTGAGAGCTGGCTTACCGCTGGAATAGTCATTAATAATTTGACTGCTTCTACATTGCCCATACGCAGTGCTAATCGCAACAACTCATTGGGTTGTTCCTCACTAACAGCTTGATGCGTATATTGCTTGATATCAAAAATACCGAGTAGAAATTGTAATTGTCGTAATACACTCGGATCGTTTCTGCGAATTAAATGTCGCAATATATAAAAACCACGTATGACAGTAGGCTTGTCTACTCTAAAAAATTGATGTTTCCCTTCAGCTGCTTGTTGATCACGCTCTAATTGCTCGATGGTTTTCTGTGTAAAAATATTCAGGTGTTCGATGTGATTTTTATGATGTTCATCTACATAACGTAGATTATCATTATCAGTCAGTAAAACATTCATCAGCGCTGTATTACCTGTCGCAGCGGCTTCAGCCAGCTTCTCCTTGTTTAGCATAGTTATCATCCTAATAAATTAATTGATACGTAACAGCACACTCATTCTAATGAAATGAATGAGCTTTGATAAGAGGGTATGAAAATGAAAAAGTGCTATGGAGTGTTTCTAGGGAATCGCATAGAAAAAAATCATGGAGCACAGACAGGATACAAGCCCACAAAACAAAAAGGTAAAGGCCCAAGCTTGCACGATTTTACGCACAATATCCCAACGTACTGCTGAGAAACTGCGTGATGCACCGACCCCCATGACAGACGTGGTGATGGTATGAGTGGTGCTCAAAGGGATACCAAAATGTGAGGCGACATAGATAGCTGAGGAGGCACCAAGCTCTGCTGAAAACCCCTGCCACGAGGTTAAATCAGAGATTTTTTTACCAACTGTTTTAATAATCTTCCAACCGCCACATGAGGTGCCTAGTCCCATTACTAAAGCACAAACTAAAACGACCTCAGGGGTGACGACGAATTCAGGCAATATCCCACCTAACACTAAGGTAATGGTGAGTACGCCTACAAATTTTTGGCCATCGTTAGAGCCGTGCATAAAAGCCATCAGCATCGAAGAACACATTTGTAGTCGATTAAAAGTGGATTTGGCGCGGCTAGAATTACTGCGAGAGCAATACCGTTGGATCAAATTGGCAAGAAAAAGGGCAATAGAAAACCCGATGAGAGTAGAAAAAATTAAGCCAATTAACACTTTCAGCCAACCAATCCAAAGCAAAGTCTGAAACCCGGCAGCGAAGTCAAAGCCATGTGAGCCCAACCCAGCGCCAGCCAGTCCCGCCACGAGTGCATGGGATTTACTGATAGGAAGACCTTTGTAGGCGGCAATGAGCCCCCATAGGATTAACCCTAGCATGCCTGCTGACAGCGTTTTCAGAGTGATGGCAGAGGCATCTACAAAACCGGTCCCAATCGTCGTTGCTACGGCAGTACCATACATCGTACCAAAAATATTCATGATCACGGCCATGAAGATAGCAACGCGTGGAGAAAGTACTGAGGTAGAGACAACAGTGGCAATGGCATTTGGCGCATCCGTCCAGCCATTTACGAATTCTGCGATGAGCACCAGTGCGATAGTGCACAGCAGTAATGAACTCATCAACACAGTTTCCGTATAATAGAAGAGATAATGTGAGACACGTGCTCAGAGTGATCAGTTACCTCTTCGAGCGCTTCACACACCTTTTCCCAGCGTAAGAGCATCAGGGTATCGTGCAAGATGGTGTGGCCAGAGATTGGAGCAGGCAGTGCCTCAATCTCTTGCGTCAAATTGTTACGTAAGCGACGTAAAATTTTATCGGCCTTTTCTTCCAGTACTTTGATCGCAATGACTTGTTTTTTATGCTCAGTCAGATTGAGATCAGTGAGTCTCGTAATGCAGACAGGAATTAAAGCAGTAATTTGGATAATGATTTCCGTAAGCTCAGTTGCCTCAACTCGTCCTGCAGTGATGTTGTAATCTTGAATGAGCAGCGCAGCTTCCTTCATCAGATCGATGGTATTATCTAGCTCTGTAATGAGATGTGCGATGTCCGTTTTATCAATTTTCGTAATAAAAGTTTCATCTAGGAGTAGATGGGTCTCTTTTGTAAGCTGGTCGCCCAAATGCTCGAATTTGATCACGCGCTCAATGGCTTGCTTATCCCCAAAAGGAGTATTGCCAAACAAAGAGGCCAGTGCTTTTGCACATTCATGGGTATTGAGCGCATGCTGTTCAAAGATCTCCAGAAACTTTCGATCGTTTGATCCGCCCACTAAAATTTGCCAAAAACCCATACCTTTCCCTTTCAGAAAAAACTGACAAAGAAATACTATAATGTAGTAATAATGTCAACTTTATTTGTTTTGTGGCGCCATAAGTTACGTATGTAAATTTTTCTGGGGGAATGCTCAATGAACGTTGAGTTTTTAACGGATCTGAATGAAAAAGTTGTACAAATTGCCAATACAATCAAGCTATTAGGACCTTTGAGCTGGCCAGCTTCTACGGAGGTTGCATTCCTGAAAACCTGGGAGGCGGGCAATCCTAAGTTGCCGGAAGTGACTTTTAGTCCCGTGGATTATAGTGAGCAGAAAAATGCTTTAAAAGTGCTCTTGCATTCTTTTACGGCGGAGCATCCGTTGGAAATTTTTACCCAAAAAACCATAGAAAGCTATTTGACTGCGGCAGACATGATCACAGCTCGGGGGACCCCCACCTTACAAGCCTTGTCTTTGCAAATTTATGGACAGCCTGGCGATAAAATGCCAGGCTGTAGCCTAACTAATATCGATGCAGCGGAAAAGTTGATTTCTATTTCAAAGTTCTTTAATTACTCCTATGCAGAAAAAAATGAGGTTTGTACTTCCGCCACTGAAATCAAAGAGTATCTAGACCACAGTATTCAACAAAAATTTAAAGCAGATGCCCCCACTGTGGTGATCACAGACGAGCTTTCTTCCAAAGCAACTGCAGGTAGAAAGCGGGTGCGCCTGCGAAATGATACCTGTTTTACTTTGTATGATCATGATCAGTTGTTAATTCATGAGGTGATGACGCATTCATTAACGGTAATTAATGGTACACATCAACCCATTTTAAAAACACTCAGTTTAGGTGCACCTCGCACCACGGCAACCCAAGAGGGCTTAGCGACGTTTGCTGAGGTGATTACTGGTAATATGGATTTAAATCGTTTAAATCGCCTGGCTTTAAGGATTGTGGCCATTGATAAAGCCTTGAAAGGAGCTGAGTTCATAGATATTTTTAAATTTTTCCTCGAAAATGGTCAGAGTGCTAAGGAAAGCTTTTGGTCCTCTGCACGCGTGTTTAGAGGGGGGGCTCCGAATCAGGGCATTGTCTTTACAAAGGACTCTATTTATCTAGATGGTCTCATTAAAGCACATACTCTATTTAGATGGGCTTTTATGAATGGCAGATTAGATCTCACTAACCTATTATTTTGTGGGCGCTTAACCATTGATGATTTATTTTTACTAGAAGATGCATTTCTCAGTGGTTTGATTAGCCCACCTACGTATTATCCAAATTGGTATGAAAGAATTGATGGATTGGCTGGCAGGTTAGGCTTTTCTTTACTGGCCAATATGGTGCGTTTAGATGAGTTAGAAGATTACTTCTCTAAGAAATGCCATACTTAATTTTCTGAGAGAAAAAACTTACTTAAAACATGAAGAAAAGAGTGGGTTTTGTGTATTTATATTAAAGAAAGATGAGAGCATTATTTTTATTTGTAATCAGAAATTTTATCCGTTAGAATTCACGTCGGGTTATTAACCACTTATTAAATTTGAGAGGATGTTCTATTATGGTACGTAATGTAATTTTAGGTTTAGGTCTTGTTTTGGCTGCAACTGTTGCAACTGCTTCCGGTACACCTGCTGCTAAAGCAACTACCCCAGCTGCTACAACAACTGCTGCTACTGCACCTGCAGCGACAACACCTGCTGTTGCTCCAGAAGCCACTTTAGAAGGCAAAACTGCTGCTGCAGAAGAAACAACTGTTGAAGCTACTAAAGTAGACACAGCAAAGAAAGCTGAGAAAACTGTATCAACAGGCAAGAAGTCCTAATTAATACGCGATTTTCTAGATCCCTTCTCCTTCCGGAGGGGGGGATCGTTCAACTGAAGACAACTTCACCCATTCCTAATTTCAAATCCTCTAAGTTACCTTAGGGCGCAGTAGCTTATGTGTATCGCATAGCGTCGATAAAGTGTTGTAATGCTGCTCCTCAAGCACCACCTGTACTGAGTGCCAAGCATTTCTCGGGTAGTGATATCCTAAAGTATAACGAGTAGTGACGGTCATAAATCCTATACGCTCTTTGTTTAAATAGGTTCCAGGATCGTCATCGTCTAAATGTTGCAGCGCGGCGCCCAGATCGAGCAATTTGGTTGCAGTCCATTTCTCAGTAGAGGATTCTAAAAGAGTCTTTTTTACCGCCTCGATATCAAAATTTTTCCCCATCTTTTGTCCCTTTAATTGGTGAAATTTAGGTATAAAAAAACCTGCGTTTAGCAGGTTTTTTAATGAGTAAACTGTAGTGCGAAATTACTTGGCTACTTTAAGTTCTTCTGCAGAAGACTTACCGTTTTTGCCAACGCGCAACTCATACTCCATAACTTGGCCTTCATTGAGGTCTGAAAGACCTGCGCGTTCTACAGCGGATATGTGGACGAAAACGTCCTGTGATCCATCTGAAGGACTGATGAAGCCAAAACCTTTAGTTTTATTAAACCACTTAACGGTTCCTTTAGACATTGAGATATTCCTAACATTTAGATTAACAAAAGCCCCGACACGTGTGTAAGGCATGCCTGCGCTACAAAGTATACCAGGGTCCCCATGCTTTCTCTAGAGACTAGTAGCATCCTTTGTCGCAGTCACTATGAAAGTGTGTATGCATCATAACTATAACCTCTCGTCTTGTCAATCATCATGAAGCAGCTTTTATTGAATTTACTGCCTTTTTACTGAGTTCAGGCTCACCCCCGTATCATTTGATTACCCCCAGTTTGCCACAAAAGACGGGGTGCTTCTCTGGTGTCAAAATCTCCCAGGGAGTTCGCAGGGGCCATAGGGCTACGGATTTTTCAGCAACCTATGGCTTTGCGTGTATTTTAGCTAGCCTTTACTGGGGGGTATACACAAATCCGCTTATTGGGGCATAGGACTGGGATTGGTGTTCGGGTGCGAATGAGTGTGGGTGGCGCCCGTTTTTTTTCGAGTATACAGGTGAAAGCACTCACAGAGCAGGGAGTGATACTCACCTAATAGATCATCCTCATGGGGCGTTTCTGAGGCAGGGGCTGTATTATCTGCTGGTGTTGTTGTAGGTGTAGCTATGGTTTTTTTGTGAGAAAACTTCAGCCAGCACAAGGTCGCGATGGGTAGAATAAAGACTGTTAGTAACGATGCTAACGTGAATATGGCGCTGAATGCGACCGCTTTTACCCAATAGTTCCAATCTTTGGGCGTCTCTTTAGTTACTTTTGCAATTTGGGTTTGATAGAGATATAGCCCTAGGATGCTTATGGGTGCTAAGAATCCAGATAGTACTGAAGCCAGGCCGATCCAGAACGCGGCATATTTACTCTTCTTATTCTCTAATGTGGCCCCCACTTCTTCTGGTAGTGAGGGAGTGCCTCCCGCTACTACAGCGTCTGGTTGAGCCGGTATTTGATCTTGTGGTCGTGGGGGGGGAGGCATTCTTAATGGTGATGGGATATCGATTGGAGCGAGATGAGAGGGGGCACTCAAAGCCGGTTTGTATTTTGGGGCATCCGGTTCTTTTTCCGATTCTGCTGGTTGTGATGGGACACTCGCTTGGTCTAGTTGAGAGGGGACACCCACTTGGTCTAGTTGAGAGGGGAGACCCGCTTGGTCTAGTTGAGAGGGGAGACCCACCTGGTCTAGTTGAGAGGGGAGACCCACTTGGTCTAGTTGAGAGGGGAGACCCACTTGGTCTAGTTGAGAGGGGAGACCCACTTGGTCTAGTTGAGAGGGGATACCCATTTGGTCTAGTTGAACTGGATCACTCAACTCTAGTGATGCGGAAGCATCTGCTACGCGGGCTGCTAAGATAGCCAGGCGGGCATTGTTAACAGGCAGTTCGGTAATGGTAGAAGAGGTATGCTGCATAGTCCAAAGTCTTGCCTGCATATCTGCAGGAGATTGCTGGCCTGTGAAAAGTCTTTGCAAACTAGATACAGTCGCTGTTGGCAGCGTGACTGCAACTCTAAAGAACGTGATACCTGTCTGTCTTTGCTGCTCAAGCTGCGTTGCAAGTGCAATTAGAGTGGGAGCCAATTCAATACCAGATCTGACAGATAAAGCATTAGAGCACGCATGGTTTTGTTGAAATAGCTGTACGCTTTGTCCTACCCTAGCCAACAATAGTCGGAAATCATCATAGCTACCTGACAAATACACAGTGGTTTGTGCAAGAGGTGGCCTGGCCTGGTTTCGGCCTGCTAAAGCCTGTGCAAGTGGTAGCTGAGCTTGGTTTTGAGCTGCTAAAGGGGGCACGAATGGTGGCTGAACGTGGTCTGGATTCGCTAAAGCGTGTGGCGGAATTATCCAGGGAGTTACCCTAGATTGCCTAGCTAGATTTGCGAATATTTCCAGGCTTGCAAAAGGCCTGATCATAGGCGACATGCCTGGGCTAAAAAGAGGCATATAACGTGGAGCAGAGACTGTGGTTGGAGAAGCCATCATCTGTGAAAGCTGTGGTCTACGCATGACCAGAGCACTGATGGCTGGAAGAAACCGTTGAAAATGACGCATATCTATAATGACCTCTTGCC
>JAHFQF010000206.1 GCA_023266435.1 Legionellales bacterium
CATTGCCACGATCAGTTTGTTGACGATCACCGGTTTGGTTATTGTTTGGGTTGTTATTACGGCGATTGCCCGATCTGGGTGGGCGTGCATTCGGATTGGCTTGCCCCCCTGTATTGGCTGTGTTTTGCGCAGATTGTGCTGCTGGAGTCTGTTGTACAGTGGTTTGATTCGCTGTAGTAGGAACTTCCGCAGCTTGCACAGGTTGTTGTGGTGTGGTACGTGCTGCTGCTTGAGCCGGCGCTGTTTGAGCAGACGCTTGGTTGGGTTGCTGCCCGTTATTATTGCGATTACCCCGACCACGATTGTTGCCTTGGTTGCCTTGGTTGCCTTGAGCACGCGCAGGCGCTCTAGTGCGACTACCTGCATAACCACGACCACCAGTGCGAGGTTTGTTTTGCTCTTGTTGTGGTGTACGATTTTGCGCGGCAGTCGTTTGCTGATCGGCTTTTGCGTCAACTGCTTTGTCGTCTGTCGCGCCAAACACAGCAGACCATAAGCGCTTAATCAAGCCAGAAGAACTTGGCTTTTCAAGCGGGGTGGGTGCTTGTGTAATGGTTTTAATGGCAGGTGACATAGGTTCTCTCGGCATTTCTTTCACGCGTGCAGTCAGGTGCGGATTATCTTTAGTTGCTGCCGAAACGTCGGACAACAAGTGATAACTAGCAGCCCCAACAGTGTCTGATCCCTCACCCTCTTGCTGACGTAAACGCTCTACATGATAGTGTGGGCTATGCAGATTGTGGTTAGGCAGTATGACCACACGGATGGCATGACGACGTTCTAAAATCGTAATGTTCTCGCGTTTCTCATTGATAAGATAAGTCGCCACATCAATCGGTACCTGTAAGCGAATTTCAGCAGTTTGCTGTTTCATGGCTTCTTCTTCGATCATGCGCAAGATAGACAAGACCAAAGATTGAATACCGCGAATACTACCTTGACCACTACAACGTGGGCAGGTGACATGCGACATGTCATCAATCGAAGGTTTTAGGCGTTGTCTGGACATTTCCAGTAGCCCAAACCGCGAAATACGACCGATCTGAATGCGTGCTCGATCATTACGTAATTCGTCGCGCAAAGCATTTTCCACCTGGCGTTGATGGCGAGGTTGGCTCATGTCAATGAAGTCAATAACAATCAGGCCGCCAATATCACGTAAACGCAATTGACGCGCAATTTCTTTGGCAGCGCTTAAGTTCGTTTTCAGCGCTGTTTCTTCGATATCACTGCCAGCAGTGGCTTTTGCAGAGTTAATGTCGATGGACATCAATGCCTCTGTGGGATCAATTACAATGGACGCGCCATTATCTAATTCAATCACACGGGCAAAAGCGGATTCGATCTGGCTTTCAATTTGATAACGATTGAACAAAGGAATCGGATCTTCATAAGGTCTAAGCTTGTCTAAAAACTCAGGACGCATCAATTGGATATGCGCTTTAGCATGCTCATACGCTTTAGGCGTATCAATCAAAATCTCATCGATATCAGGACGTAGATAATCGCGGATTGCGCGCATGATGACATCACTTTCTTGGTGGATCAAAAATGGCGCAGATTGTTGAGTGGCCGCTTGCTGAATGGCGTTCCATTGATTCAGTAAGACGGACATGTCCCACTTGAGTTCTTCTACGGAGCGACCTAAGCCCGCTGTGCGTACAATCAGGCCCATGTTTTCGGGGACTTGTAGCTCAGCCAAAACAGCTTTGAGATCAGTACGGTCGTCGCCTTCAATCCGACGAGAAATCCCGCCTGCACGTGGATTGTTAGGCATGAGGACGAGGTAGCAGCCTGCTAGGCTGATGAAGGTAGTGAGCGCAGCGCCTTTGGTGCCACGTTCTTCTTTTTCAACTTGGATTAAGACCTCTTGGCCGGGTTTGACCAGATCTTTGATACTGGCATGGCCAGATTCAGGAAGAGGGTTGCAATAGTATTCAGGAGAAATCTCTTTGATCGGTAAGAACCCGTGCTTCTCAGATCCGTACTCCACAAAAGCCGCTTCTAAGCTGGGCTCAATACGGAAAATACGACCTTTAAAGATGCTGCCTTTTGTCTGTGGGCGGCTGGTTCTTTCAATGTCTAAGTCAAATAAACGTTGACCTTCTACTAAAGCAACACGCAACTCCTCTTTTTGAGTCGCATTGATAAGCATTCTTGTTGTCATGGTAAACCATCATAATAAATCTGTGTTAAATATTTACATAAAGTTAGCTAAAAAGTATAATTTGAACCTTAAGCTCGCTATCTGAGCTTTTGGACTGGATTGGGCGTTGCTCAAATCAATCATGCAGAGCGCAGTTGCCTTAACGTAAACTCAGGTAGTATGCGGTTGAAGTATAGTACATAGAACTGAGTTTAATTTACTTATTCCAACCCCATCTCTCTATAGTATCAAAATGCCGGAGGCTAGACTAGGGTTCTCTTGTTAATTCTCGGGCAAACTGGCGGCGATCTGTTATAAATCCCCTTGTCATAGGGGAGAAAAAGTAGGAAAAAGGACCATGGACACTAAAAGGCCAGTAAGCAAACTTATAGTTTCTGAAGATTTTGTTGATCAACGTATCGACAATTATTTGTTTAGGGAGCTCAAAGGAGTCCCTAGATCAACCATCTATCGCTGGTTACGTACCGGCCAAATCCGTGTGAATGGCAAGCGAAAAAAGCCAGAATACAAACTTGATGCGAGGGATGAGATTCGCTTACCACCGATGCATTTGCTGGAACGACAACCTGTCGATACCCCAGAGCAGGTTGATTGGCTAAAAGCGGCAATTTTATTTGAGGATACGGATATTTTGGTTTTAAACAAACCCGCAGGATTGCCAGTACATGGTGGCTCGGGGCATACAGCTGGGGCAATCGAGTTATTACGAGTACTTTATAATCAACCGCGTATGGAGCTCGTACACCGCTTGGACAAAGATACCTCTGGTTGTCTACTTATTGCCAAAAAAAGGCAGGTCTTACGTCCTTTGATGGAGCAGTTACAAAACAAACACCTTCAAAAAAGTTACTTGGCATTGCTGAAAGGTTGTTTTTCTAGAAACCGGCGTGTGCAACTGTCTTTATTACGCACGCAAAATCAGCATCAAGATAAAATGATCATTGACGAGGCAGGCAAAGCTTCACAAACTGATTTTGAGGTCTTACAAGTATACGAAGACTGTACTTGGGTGCGCGCCATCATTGCTACCGGTAGAATGCATCAAATTCGAGCTCATGCCAAAGCCATTGATCATCCGATTATTGGTGATACTTTATATGGTGAAAAAGAATTCAACCAAAGCTTTGCAGCTAAGACTGGTTTTCATAAGCTCTGGTTGCATGCCGAGACCTTGAGTTTTACGCACCCATTGACAGATCAACCCATTGAATTAATTGCCCCTTTATCTGCGAAGCAACAACAAGTATTAGCAAATCTAAGATAACTCCAGTGCGGAGTGTTTGAGTAAAGTAGGCTTGTGCTTCTCTTGTGTAAAAACTGCGAACTGGGTATATGATAAAGACAGTAGTGGGCTAAAACAGGGAAGCTCAAGCCATGCTAACTCTCGGAGATCCGGCTCCTTGGTTTTCGTGTAATGATGGAAAGGCCAGCTTTGACTTATCGCTAGCTCCAGGGCCTTATCTGGTTTTGTGCTTTTATGGTTCAACCAGCATCAAAAAAAATCTACACTTTCTGCAACAGGTGGGCCCTCAGCTAAAAAATTATTTTGATGGGACGCGCATTGCATTTTTAGGGGTTGGTATTGATCCAAT
>JAHFQF010000041.1 GCA_023266435.1 Legionellales bacterium
CTTGCCCCAAATAGCGTGCTAATACATCGGAGACTACCTGCTGCTGTTTTTCCTCCTCAGACTCAGCTGTTTGTGGCACATAGGCCAACCAAGCCTCCGTGATTAATTTATCGACTGTGGGCCTCGTATGTGCACGTAATACCTCAACCTCTTCTGCCAATGTATTGATTCGAGCATCAATGCATAGGCCTTCTGGTAAATTTTTAAACCATGATAATGCGTCTCGATGGGCTATATACAATTCATAATGTGCTTTTAATGTCACAAATAAATATTCAAAATAAGTTTCTAGAGAAAGGTTACCGCGCTCACTGAATACATTGTACTCAAAGTGAATGACCACATCCTGTCCACCAATCTGAATATGCGTCTGATTCACCAACGCATTCGGATCAGCTATGTATTGCCGTTTATGATTCAGTATATACTCAATGGCAAGCACTAAACGCTGATATCGATCAATCACGATTGCATCTAACTGTCTATAACAGGCTTGATAACTCGCAGTCACTTGATCAAAAAATGTCCTAAATCTGATCATGTCTTCTAGTCGTTGACGAGTCTTCACCTTCAGCTGACCATGTTTTAAAAGAAGTTCAGCATATTTTAAATTGCCATCCTCGATGATCTTAGTCACAACAGGGGCGTCTGTTCGAAGCTTCTTATTGAAACACAGTAATGCCAAAAAAACTGATGCGCTACGGCACAAATACGCAATGGTTAAAGGCGTATTTTCATAAACACTTTTAGTGTCTAATAAAAGCTGGAGGGTTTCTTCATCACAACGCGTTGCTAAGTATTCTGCAATCTCAGCTTCATCACTTCTTGCGCAGGCATGTAGTAAATTCTGATCAGAATAATCTCGTACAGTTAAATCAGCACCCTGATCAATCAAAAATTTGGCATTGTCCTTCTGCTTGCCAAAAATCGCAACTGCGAGCGGTGTTAAATAAAATCCTACTATCTGATTCAATGCTTCTGGATAATCTTCATACGCTGCTCTTAAGTCTTCGATCGTTCCTTGATACGCAGCGATATGCAACGCAGTCCAATCATCAGGCCCAGCCGCTCGCTGCACAGCCGCCTCATGCCCAGAATCGTCTTCTATAACAACTCCTGAACGATAATCGCGCAAAGCTCTTTTTACAAACGCTATTTTTCCTCTCTGAACCCACCAACTAAAATAGGTACTTTGATCATGATCTAGGTTCCTACGCAAAAATCGCTTTTGATTGTACAATACGCCGCTTACTTCAACATCTGGATTGTACTTAGCTGCTAAATAAATCGGATTACACTCCTTATATAAATCGGAATAAACATACAAGCTTTCTTCATCAATCTGCAGTTGAGGCAATGACAACATTTTTTCAATCACAGTTTTGGCCTGTTTTTTTACAGCCACTAATAACAAAGGGACTCGTATTAATTCTTCTTGATTATCGGATCTCCGCCTTACCTTCCAGTCAATTTCGGAAATTGTCAATCCTGCATCTAAGAGCAAACTTAATGTATTTGCATATTTAATATTGTCTAAAATTAGAAACAAAGTCTTTCTGTCAATGACTCGCTCATCCAATGCAATATTTCTTCTCTTATAATAGGCTAATAAAGCTGCAATAATACGTTCAGAAGCATACTGTAAAGCAGTATTTAAAGTAGATACCTTGCTAGTTTCTGAGAAAAGACTGACTTCTGTTTGTTGTTCTATTAACCATTCAACAATTTCTTCTTTGCTCCTTCTCACGGCAATATCTACGGGTAAATATTGTCCATACGAATAAATAGCAGGTTGATTTAAAAATGTTGATCGTCTGGACTCTGCCACCTGCGCATAAACGGCTTGCAAACAAGTCACGTCTAGATTACATACAACGTCATGAATAATATTTTTTTGCTCTTCCCCATGGGGATTTCCGCGATTTTTCACATGCATCACACTCAAAGACACCTCATATGCCCTTGCTTTTTTCAGTACATCTAAAAATAATTCTGTGTTGCCTGTCCGTGCAAGACGCATCAGAAAGGTGGTATCTTCTGAGTCTAGATCTTCCCATACCGCTTCAGGTATAATTCGACTTCCACGTCCAGGGATACAACCACTGCTTATCTTAGGCCGCGATAAGCCCAATACCTTCTCTAATAAGAGTCCTGTCCCCAAGTATAATTTCCGACTCATTGAGAAATTCAACGCATATTTTAGTGCGGGCAAACAACTGACATCTGATTGTGTTAAAAGTACTTGTAAAAAAGCAGGGTTACGTTGAGTCAGTGCTCGACAATAGATAGAATTTTCTCCAGCTCCTTGCGTGGGTACAAATAACATGGCCTGGCGAGCACGTAACCATTCAAAGACTGCCAGCTGATTGCTCATCACTGCATAGGTTAAAGCAGTCTCTGCATTTGCTGTTTCACGACTTTTATAGGTTTGATTAATATTTTGTTTAAATACACTTAAGATCTCACAGGCTTCTACGCTACCAATAATCGCTGCCTGCATCAGTAAACTTCTTCCCGTGCTGTCATTAAACTCAAACCAATAACTATCGGCTCGAAAGCTTTGCTTTAATGCACTACTGTGATTTAAAAACATACACGCTAAAGTAAGCCAATACAATTGTCGGCGTCGAATCGCCATACTGCAAAACTGAACCCACAAGCTTTTTTGTTCTGCTAGCGTTTTTCCTTCCAATGCTTTTCCAAATAGCAAGCATTGCTGTTGCTCTGAAAATTTTTGCAAAAATAACCGAATTGGCTCTAAGGGAGCCTCTATTTGACAACAGGTATGCAAGAAAATGCTTGCATACCCAGTTATATCCTCAGCCTGCATGCTTGTTAAATGCTGCGCAACCCATGCAGCAGTTTCTGTTAATAAATCCAGGTCAATCACATACTGAGCTAATGTGCGACTGACGCTGCCTGTCTCCGTATGCTGTGTACGAAATGGACATTCCGGTGTACGCACCAATGCTTCCTGAATAGTAAGCCAGTCATAATAATGCGAACTTTGTGTGCGATCTTTCTCTGACTCCCCAGACAAAATCACCCTGTCAGTTGCAGGGAAAACCATCAATGATTCATTAATATCACAGGAATATTTAGCAGGAATCTCAACAGCAGGAGAAATAGCCATACTTTTCTTGCGGAAAATTCTAAACATGAAATATTCCTTGTCATACACTGACTTTTTAGACTATCTATCAGTTTTAACACATTCCTGATCGTAGCGCCAAGTAGAGCCATCACAAAAAATATGCTACTATGCTGGCTAATTTTGTATTAACAGGGGAAGTGCACTCATGGGGCTTTATGTGAATGTATCCGCCTACAAGTTTATTAATTTAACAAACTTGGAGGGGCTTAAAGGACAACTCTTGCGAAAGAGTTTTGATTTGAACTTAAAGGGCACGATTCTACTCAGCGAAGAGGGAGTGAATCTCTTTGTGGCGGGCTTAGAGTCCGACATAGAAACATTCAAGCATTTTCTCAGCCATGAGTTGCAGATGGGAGATTTTCCTTTTAAAGATTCTCCTTCTTTACATAAACCATTCCGCCGCATGTTGGTACGCATTAAAAAAGAAATCATTTCGATGGGTTGCCCTGAGATTAAACCAGCAGAAAATCCGGCCCCTCGCTTGACCGTAGAAGAGCTTAAATCTTGGTTCGACAGTCAAAAAGATTTCGTTATTTTAGATACTCGCAATGATTATGAGGTGCGATTAGGCACCTTTAAAAATGCCATGGATCTAAATCTGAAAACTTTTAGAGCCTTTCCAGAGGCGATCAAAGCGTTACCAGATTCAATGAAAAATAAAACCATTGTGACTTTCTGTACTGGTGGTATCCGCTGCGAAAAAGCCGCGCCATTAATGATTAAAAATGGTTTTAAAGATGTCTATCAATTAGATGGAGGCATTCTCAGATATTTTGAAAAGTGTGGCGGTGAACATTACGACAATGAATGTTTTGTTTTCGATCGGCGTGTTGCAGTGGATGCCAACCTTCAAGAAACCCAAACTACGCAATGTTATGCCTGTCGCTCTCCACTCACGTCAGAGGAGCAAAATTCACCTGACTATGTGGCTAGTGAATCTTGCCCTTACTGCATCACAATCGCGGCTGATACCAAGTAGGTACTGCTGGCATACTGGGAAGAGGATAGTACGGCGCTGGCAGACAGAAAATTGGGGCTTGCACCCCAAATGACCCGTGCATTTGAGAGGGATAATACCCAGGCACACTAGGCTCCAGCATGGGATAAGGAGGGCGGGGCATATACATAGAATGCCACTCTACCATCTGGAATCCAGTAAGAAAAAAAGGATTGCCTACTGGTCTATGGATCCATGGCAAGAAGGGAGGCCCCCAGTACGTCGGAGGGAGAGGCGGCGGCGCCAGATAAGGTAACGGCTCTGGTTGAGGCCAACTTTGTGGCGGCATGCCGCTTGGGTCGCTGCTTTCATAAGCCATTGGTGTTTTCGTCGAGAGGGCTTGTTGCCCCAGAAAATGCTTTAATGCGTCCGCGTATTGCTCATACGAAGATCGAGCAATATGCTGAAAAAACAGCTGCATATTATCGCAATTCAGTTGAGTCAACGCTTTAAAAGACGTTTGCCAAACTACTTCACAGACACAATCTTTATGTTGCCACAAGATGGCGATTTTGTCGGCCTCTAACTGATCTAGCATAGTTTGCTCTTCACGCGATAATACCATCAAACAGATGTTTTTTATTTCGCTTAAAAGAGATTGCGGCGGAGGGGACTCCTCCGTCGGGGCTGCTTGCATGGTGATTGCTTGATGCATACGGATGGCTCCTTAAAAGACTGCGTACAAAGCAAAGCCTCTGCACGCAGACAAGCTATTTTCATCGACAGAATTTAGGTTGATATGGCGGTGGCTCTGTTGGTTTTTTAGATTGAGAGATACCCATTGCGTGGATTGTTTCGCTCCATGGCTGCAAATGGCGCATCCCTGCACCATTTTGTCTCAAAATAGATCGCCATCCTGCCTAGGCATGCTTACATATTGCGTTACTGTCAAATCTTAAAAAGGTTTAGGTTTGTGCGCAAGTGAGCCTGTTGGCTGGGCAGGCTGATAGGACTGCTGAGTTTGCCGAGGCTGTTGTTGTAATTGTGGTCCTCCCGATGGAAGGTATTGGCTGGGTGCGCTCTGTGGCCCAAAAGCGCTTGTTGCCGGTGTATAACCCGCCACTGGATGATGTGACCGAGCACTTGTTCCTGGCAGATAACCTGGCTCACGAGAACGTGGGGCTTGAAAACTTCCTCCTGGCATATAATCTGCTGCGTGAGCAGAGGTAGAAGGGCCTGTTTCTGGCAGATAGCCCGCTCCTCGCGTTACACCAACAGGCGCTCTTAGCGGTACATAATGCCTGCTTGAGCTTTGAATTTCTAGTAACTCCCATACTGCACTTGCAAAATTTGTCGCAGTATGACGAGGATGAAAAACCTGGTACATATTTTCTTTATTTAATTGTATTAAATTTTGAAATACACGAGGATTCTCTAATAAAATGCTCTCCCATGTACTTCTATTACTCCAAAGAGTTCGCAAAGCTTCTAATTCCAATGCGGCTAGTAATGTTCGATAATGATCTTGCCACAAGGAGCCTACAGCTTGTTGCATATTCGCTATGATTTGCTCCTGTGAGAGATATTCTGGATTGCCTGAGAAAAGCCTTCTAAAACCTGACATGGTGATTTCTCCTGTAGGAAGTGGATGACGCAGACTGATTTTATGAGTTAGTTTCAAAAACTGCAAGGATATCGAGGCAAATATTTGCTAAACTAATCCCATTATACTGCCCAACAAATTAATTCGTTTGTTTAACTAACAAATTAAAAATATAATAACAGAAACAGATTACTAATCTTGGAGAAAGAGAATGGGTTTAAGCCGTGTTGGCCGTGGCGAGCAAGCGCCGGAAGAAGTGAATGTCATCATTGAAATCCCTGCACATAGCCCACCGATCAAATACGAGGTGGATAAATTAACTGGCGCCTTATTTGTGGACCGCTTTTTATCCTCATCCATGCGTTATCCTTGTGACTACGGTTATATCCCACATACGTTGTCAGAAGATGGCGATCCAGTCGATGTGTTGGTAATATGCCCAACTCCTTTGAATATGGGCTGCGTGTTAACCTGCAGACCGGTGGGCATGCTCACCATGACGGATGAGGCGGGGATAGACATGAAGATCCTGGCTGTTCCTGTGAACAAACTCACGACCCTATACACTGGTATTACTAAGCCTCAGGATTTGCCCGAACCAATTTTAGATCAAATTAATCATTTCTTTGAACATTATAAAGATTTAGAGAAAAACAAATGGGTCAAACTAGGTGGATGGTTAGATGCCAGCGCTGCAAAAACTGAAATACGAGCCTGCATGCAACGTTACGATGACCTAGAAAAATAATCATCCACGTTCCAGTATCATTTTCTCGATTTGATTTAAGGCGTTGTTGTCGTCGTCAGCTCGCAATCCTCAGGTACCAGCATGTAGATTCCGGTTGCTCACGACTCAATGTCCAGCCTAAAACCAAATCATTTTGAGACTATACCCAAGGAGCGGCTGCTGAAAAAAAGCGTCCCTCTGTTGCCTGACTTCTTTCTAATCTATTGAGTCATTTGTTCCAACGCTGCACCACCTCATAAACCTGGTCTGGTGTAATTGATTCAATGCAATTACATTGCGCAGGCCGATGTATGGCGCTGCAATCCCAAAGCGGCTCTAATGCTTCTGCACGCTGTCCAACAGGCCCCCAACGTAAACTATTGTAAGGTCGCATGGGCGGAAATAGACCCAATACAGGAATGCCTAATGCAGCAGCGAAATGCATAGGGCCCGTGCTTGCAGAAATCAATCCGTTTCCCTGACGAAGGCAGTGTAAAAGCTCGGCAATAGTCAATTTTCCACACAGATCAAGCATCCCTGGCTCTGAAAAAAAACCCTCCTCTCTCAAGAATTTCCCTTCTGCAGCACCACCAGTGATGAGCACTTGAAACTGATCGACTGGTAATTGACGAATTAATTGCGTGAAATGTCCTAATGACCAATTCCAAGCATGTCCTTGCAGCTGGCCATGTGTTCTGGGTTGTATGAATAAGCGAAAACGTTTTGGATCAAGTTGCTCTTGTACCACTCGCGGTAAGGCTGGCAAGGTTTTAAAACGATAATTTTGAGCAAGCTCATGCAAACTATAGATGCGCTTACCCCCCAATAACCCAAGCATTTGCAAATCTAATTGTGCCTCATGCAAAAGCGCATTTTTTCTCCTGATTGACATCCAATGATTACAATACAGTAGTCCATACCAACGTCGCAGTGTCCCAATACGCACAGGAATTTTCGCCAACTTGGCGATACGCATGATGTGTTTATTAGGCGTAATGTGCAAACAAACGTCGATATTATGCTGTGCAAGCTGCTTAGCAGCAGCATCGTCAGGCAAATCTTTTAACTCTTCCCAATCAAGAAATTGATCAACATCTTGATAGTGCTCAATCAAATCACGGGTATACTTTCTACCTAAAAAACTAATGTGGCAAGTGGGATCCATTTTCTTCAATAAAGTCGCCATGGGCAAGGCAACCATCACATCACCTAAGGCTGTAGGCTTGGAAATTAAGATTCTTTTTTGAGAGATTGTGATTATTTTTTTTGTTTTCATGAATCCGACACTTAAATAACCTAGGATTGAAGTGTTGCGCTACCAAAAAGTTCATCAGGGCCTATAGAGCCGGAGAGGCTCTACTTTAAAACCGCCGCACTAAGGTTTAAATAAAAATTCGGGGTACCCTTTGCGTGAGACTCACCAAGCAAGCATGCGCAATCGTATCACACGCTAATGCCACTTCTTCAACAGGCAATCCTTCACCCCATAATGTTGCCAAATCGCCAATGGCCACATCAGGAATCTGGGTGATGTCGACCGTGGTCATATCCATAGAAACCCTACCCACCACCGGCACGCGCTGCTGTTTCAAAAGCACCTGAGCACGATTACCGGCCGCTCGAGGATAGCCATCTCCATATCCAATTGCTAAAACAGCAATTTTAGCGCCACCAGCAGGTGCTTTCCAAATGCCATCATAACCAACCGTTTGCCCTGCTGTCAGCGTATGCAATGCAATCACGGGCGCTTTCAACGTCATCACCGGCTTTAAACCATAGTCTGCCCCAATACGCTCAGAGATGGCTGTTGCTCCATATAACATCAACCCTGGCCGCACCCATTGTAGTGCGCTTTCAGGTACTGTTAAAATGGCTGCGGAGTTGGCTAATCCTTTGGCTACAGGAAAAGGCGCTGTCATTTGTAAAAAATGCTCATACTGCTGTTTGGTTAAAGCTGGATCGGTTGTGGTGTGAGAGAAATGACCAAAAATACCTTGGATCTTAATCGAGCTTGCTACTGACAATCGCTGCCAAGCTTGTGGTAGTGTCGTTGCACTCAAGCCCAAACGATGCATTCCCAAATCACATTTTAGCCACACTTGAATCGTGTCAGATGCTTGATATTGACTTAGTAAATCTGCCTCCCATAAGCTACTGATCACAGGCGTTAGATTTTTTTCATGCAAGACAGACAATTGTTCACAACCCTGCAAACCCTCCATCAGAAAAATTGCTTGGGTTAAGCCGGCTTGACGTAAAATCAAAGCCTCTTCTAAAGTGGCAACACCCAGTCCCTCTACTTGCCGTAAAGCGCTACCAACCTCTATCAACCCATGGCCGTATGCGTTTGCTTTAACCATGGCCAAAATTGACTGTGTGGGTGCTTTTCTTTTTACTTGCTCGAGGTTATGCGTCAGAGCTGCTAAAGAAATATAAGCGGCTGTTCTTCTCATTCTGCTGCCTCAACTGCATAGGCTCTACGATCAGCTAAATTTTGAAAACGAGCATATTGCCCCAGAAATGCAAGGCGTATTGTCCCAATAGGTCCGTTCCGTTGTTTACCGATGATAATTTCTGCTACTCCTTTATCGGGTGAGTCTTCATTATAAACCTCATCCCGATAAATGAATGCAATCAAATCCGCATCTTGTTCAATCGCTCCCGATTCACGCAAATCAGACATCACAGGACGCTTATTTGGGCGCTGCTCTAAACTGCGATTGAGCTGTGATAGTGCAATAACGGGCACATGCAGTTCTTTTGCTAATGATTTTAAAGAACGTGAGATTTCAGAAATTTCCGCTGTTCGATTTTCGAAATTTGAGCTACCTTTCATCAACTGCAGATAATCGATCACAATGAGCCCTAGCGTATTTTTCTCACGCGCGACCCGTCGTGCTCGCGCTCTTAACTCAATAGGAGACAAAGCGGCTGTGTCATCTATTACCATACTGGCTTGACTTAATAAGCCCACTGCACTTTGCAGACGTGGCCAATCTTCATCCTGTAACTTACCTGTACGCAGATTATGTTGATCAATACGACCTAATGAGGAAAGCAAACGCGTAGCGATACTTTCAGACGACATTTCCATACTAAAAACAAGCACTTTCTTGCCACTACGAATGGCCGCATGCTCGCCAATATTCATCCCTAACAAGGTTTTACCCATAGATGGGCGACCCGCAATAATTACCAACTCCCCAGGCTGTAGCCCAGAAGTCATCCGATCCAAATCACTAAAACCAGTGGAGATCCCCGTCAGCATGCCTTCGTTACGAAATCGCTCTTCGATTTGATTGAGCGTGACCGCAACCACCGACTTAATGGTACGTGGCCCCTGACCCCGATGTCCTTTTTCTGCAATCGAAAAAACTTGTTTTTCCGCATAATCCAAAATTTCTTGGCTAGAACGACCTTTGGGATTAAAGGCACTGTCAGCAATCTCACCACCAATGCTAATGAGATCTCGTAAAACGGCGCGCTCATGGACAATATCTGCATAGGCGACAATATTACTGGCGCTGGGTGTAGATTCCACCAACTCGGCCAAATACGCCAAGCCTCCAACAGACTCCAGTTTATTTTGTGTGGCCAGAACCTCTGACACAGTGATGGCATCAATGGGTTGATTAGACTCTGATAAAGTCCCCATGGCTTCAAAAATAAGTTGATGCTCTGCACGATAAAAATGTGAGGCAACTAATTTATCACCCACGTTATCCCAGGCTTTACCGTCTGCCATCAAACCACCTAAGACGGCCTGTTCTGCTTCTGTAGAGTGGGGTGGAGTTTTGATTTTTTCTTCAGTCGAAGGGGAGGATAACATGTCTCAAATCCCAATAAAAAAATGGTAGGCGCTCAAGTGGTATTAAGGAACCGAGTATCACTATTACCTTTTGAACGATTAAAAAAAATGAGCCCTTGAAGGGCTCATTTTGGCATTTATCGAGATTTGAAGCAATTGCACTACAATTTATTCTGCAACTACATCCACAGTCACGGTTGCAATTACGTCAGCATGCAATTGAATATCAATAGAGAATGTCCCTACTTCACGCATTGGGCCATCTGGCAAACATATTTCTTGGCGCGCCACATCATGACCTTCTTTTTGCAAAGCCTTCATGATTTCGATGGTGCCCACGGAACCATACAACTTGCCTTCTTCGCCTGAGCGCGCTGCAATGGTCAATTTCAATTCACTCAATACGGCTGCTCGCGCTTGTGCGGCGGCCAAACGTTCGGCCACTACTTTTTCAAGCTCAGCTCGACGTTGTTCAAAGACAGCCATATTTTTTTTATTTGCAGGCAAAGCTTTACCTTGTGGTATGAGATAATTACGCCCATAACCATTTGCTACACGCACGGTTGCACCGAAGCGCCCTAGATTCTGCAAATTTTCAAGTAATATTACTTCCATCATTCTTACCCTTTCATCAGAAATTAGTGTCTGTCACAAAATGGAATCAATGCCAAAAAGCGGGCATATTTGATTTCCATTGCGAGCTTGTGTTGATATTTCTTACACACACCCGTAATACGACTGGGTACGATCTTACCGGTTTCAGTAATATACTTACGCAAAAAACGATAGTTTTTGAAGTCTACCTCTTCGCTAGAAAGTTTATTGGTTTGGAAAGGACAATATTTCTTTTTTGCTTTACGCCAACTTGCCATCACTTTTATTCCTCTTAAAAAAACTGTTATCTTTTATCTTCGTCTTTTTCACGTGATACAGCAGATGCATCAGTAACGGCTTCATCACGTTTTAAAACCAAATGTCTTAAAACAGCGTCATTAAAACGGAACGCATCTTTCAAGCCATTTAAAGCTTCTGTATTGCACTCGATGTTCATCAAAACATAATGCGCTTTATGCACTTTTTTGATCATATAGGCGAGTTGACGACGGCCCCAATCTTCTAGGCGGTGGATAAATCCTCCGTCTTTTTCGATGATAGAGCGATAACGATCAAGCATGGCAGGAACTTGTTCACTTTGATCAGGGTGAACTAAAAACACAACTTCATAGTGATTCATAGAAAAACTCCCTCTGGATTTAATTAGCTTTCTGACAAACAAAAAGCAAGGAGAAACAACGAGGTGTCATTATACGGGATTTTCTGGAAATAACAAGGCAGGACTAGCATTCCTCTTTGTCAGGCCGGCATAGGCAAAAAACGGCTTCAACCATACCAAAAATGCTTCAAATGCGGAGTTTATAGCAGCGCGCTTAACCAGATGAAGTTTTTACAACCGACTCATAATCCATACTGTTGCGAGGCGAGCAAGGCTGAAGATGGCTAAAGTCGAGCAGCTAGAAACATGTATTTTGGCGTATCTTGGGGTGTAGGTTTAAACCATGAGCTCCTCATTGGCGTGCGCCTCTGTATACTGCCATGCTAAAGGTAGGTTAAAATGCCCTGATAACCGGGTGTTTTGAGCGCGATGTGTCAAATCTTGCTGCTTATTCACCACATAGAATACAATTTTTGCTGCGGAGTCAGATAAGTTTTCACCTACTGTGAAGATACCTAAACTCACCTCCACTTGACCTTCTTTTAACAAATGAGAAGGTATATCAATCTGCCCAATGTACGTGCCCGGACACCTGTCAAAAAAGCACTCTTCCTCTAAATCTGTATCAAAACTATCAATTAAAGAAGTCCCTTCGCGTGAAATACTTGCCTGCACCAGCGCTTGAGGAACCGCCTCCCTCACACTCAAGATAAATTTTAATCTGCATGTTTGACCAAATTCCACCTCAGCAGTCTTTTGACCACTCATATTTTCTAACCAAATTTTCATGATTTGTATAGGGCGTGCGAGTGGTTTTAAAACCGTTTCATGTTGTGTTTGGTGAAAAAATACTTTGTCTAAGTAATATTGCACACCAGCTTGCGTATGGTCATCACACACTAATTTACCTTCATTTAAAACAACCACTCGATTACAGAGGCGTTGCACAGCACCGATATTATGACTGACGAAGATGACCGTCCGTCCTGATTGACTGACATCTTCCATTTTAGATAAACATTTCTTTTGAAAAGCGCTATCACCAACTGCCAACACTTCATCAATGATCAAAATATCTGATAACAAATGCGCTGCCACACTAAAGGCAAGCCGCACAGCCATACCAGAAGAATATTTTTTAACCGGCGTATCTAAAAATTGCTCTATGCTGGCAAAGTCTACAATTGAATCAAACTGACGAATGATTTCGCTACGTCGCATTCCTAAGACGGCACCGTTAAAAAAAATATTTTCTCGACCGGTGAGCTCCGGATGAAAGCCTGTGCCTACCTCTAGCAAACTCGCAACCCTGCCTTTCAAATGCACAGAGCCTGAGGTTGGATGAGTAATACGACTAATAATTTTGAGCAGAGTGGATTTGCCGGCGCCATTGTGGCCTACAATACCAATCCTGTCGCCTGCTTGAATATCAAAGGAAACATCCTGCAAAGCCCAATAATCTTCTGTATAACTTTTTCCTTTTCCCCATTGTTTGGGTTGAAACAAGTTTTTGACTTTTCTAGCCATCACATCACGTAACGCAATATAGGGCTCTCGATGTTGCCGATCTAACACATAGTGTTTGGAGAGATTTCTAATATGAATGACTGCTGTCATAAACCACTAAATCCAATCTGCAAAAAATTGTTCTGTTTTACGGAAATACCAAATACCCACCCAAAAGCAGCCGACCAAAATACTGCCGGATAAAAGAAACCCTGGCCAATAGATGGGATGGCCAGGCCCTAAAATAGACCAGCGAAACCCATCAATGATTCCTGACACGGGATTAAGATAAAATAATAATTTCCACTTATCGGGAATGATCGTCGAGCTATAGCCAATGGGAGAACAGTATAATCCCAGCTGCAACACAAACGGTATAATATATCTAAAATCACGATACTTCACATTCAACGCTGAAAAAAGCAAAGAGGCGCCGATGGTAAATGCTAAAATCATGAGAATAAAAAGTGGTAATAACAAAATGGTTTTATGCAGTGGTACTTGATAATACAGCATGAGCAGCACTAGCAAAGTGCTTGAAATAAACATCTCAACAATATTGACTAAAATTGCACTGATAGGTGTAAACATGCGGGGATAATAAGTTTTGGTGACCAATTGTTTATTGGTCAATAGACTGTTTGCTGCCTCACCCACTCCAGCAGAAAAAAATAACCAGGGCAATAAGCCAGTTAACACCAATACAGGATACGGAACCCCCAGTGAAGGGAAGCTCGCAACTTTTCCAAAAATAAAAGTAAAAATTAACATGGTGAGCGTAGGTTTTAAGAGCGCCCAAGCAACTCCAACAACTGTTTGCTTATACATGACCAGCAGATCACGCCACACCATAAAAAGAAGTAGCTCACGATAGCGCAGAAAATCTGCCCAATAGTTGCTGCGCTCACGCTCTGCGCTGATAATAATGTCATTCATTATTTTTAATTACTCCTCACCCAACAGGCATCGCATGTTGCCCTTTCTTATTAGGAAGGCGGCTCTCGATGGGTCATTTTGACTGGTTAGCTTGGTACCATGCATACAAGCCGATGCCTAAAGCCACAGACACATTTAAACTGGGCATACAATCAGACATCGGAATAGAAACGAGTTCATCACACAGTGTTTTTGTTTTTTCTCTCAGACCATCGCCCTCAGCACCGACGACCAATGCGCAGGATCGAGTTAATGCTGCTTGGTGCAAAGGTTCACGCGCCTCACCATCAAACCCCACACACCACACATCCTGTTGCTGTAATTCACGCAAGCCCTGCCCCAAGTTGTTCACCTGTATAAAAGGCAAAATATCTCCTGCCCCACACGCACTTTTCTTGACGACAGGCGTCAAACTGACAGCCTGATGTTTA